>JACQVT010000179.1 GCA_016209665.1 Planctomycetota bacterium
GGTCGTGGCCCTGTACCGTGCCGCCGACGTCATGGTCGTCACGCCCTTGCGCGATGGGCTGAACCTGGTCGCCAAGGAGTTCTGCGCCAGCCGCACCGACGAAGGGGGCGTGCTCGTGCTCAGTGAGTTCGCGGGAGCGGCGGCGGAGTTGGGCGAGGCGATCCGCATCAACCCTTACGATCTGGACCAGTTCGCCGACGCCTTCAAACGGGCCATCGACATGTCGCCGGAAGAGCGCCGCAGCCGCATGCAGGCCTTGCGTCAGCGTGTGCTCAAACACAACGTGCACGAGTGGTGCCGCTCGTTCCTCAAGGCGCTCGTTGCAACCGGTTGCGGGCAGCAGCCTCGACGCCCGACGCTTCTGTGGGGAGATGCCCTCGAGCGCGTCCTGGCCGACCTGCGTTCGGCCCCCGAACTTCACGTCCTCCTGGACTACGACGGCACCCTGGTCCCGTTCGCGTCGCGGCCCGAGTTGGCGGCGCCCGACCCGCAGTTGTACACCCTGCTGGAAGCCATCAGCCGGCGACCCAATACCGCGGCGTATCTGCTCAGTGGACGGCGGCGCGATGACCTCGAAAGGTGGTTCTCCGGCCTTCCCATGGGCCTGGTCGCGGAGCACGGCTACTGGGTGCGGCGGCCCGGCGACGACTGGACACCGTTGAGCGATCTGGACACGAGCTGGAAGGGCCAGGTCCGGCAGATCATGGCCAACTTCACCGAGCGGACCCCCGGTTCGTTCGTGGAAACCAAGACGCCGTCGCTCGCCTGGCACTATCGGAACGCCGACGTGGACTTCTCGCTGTTCCAGGAGCACGAACTCCGGGCCCACCTGGTCGAGACGCTGGCCAATCTGCCCGTTCAGGTGCTCCAGGGAGACAAGGTGCTGGAGGTTCGCTTGCAGGGCGTCGACAAGGGCACCGCCGTAAGCCGAATCCTCGGCGAGCGGTTCGAGGGCAGGATACTGGCCCTCGGCGACGATTGCACCGACGAGGACATGTTCGCCGCGCTGCCCTCGACGGCCTACTCGATCCACGTGGGGTACAGGACCACCCGGGCCTCCTACCGCTTGCCCTCCTGGCGCGAGGCCCGCGCGCTGCTCGAACGGCTGCTGTAGCCCCGCACCAGGTCGGAAAGGGCTTGGCACAAACGCGCTGACGCGGGTTCCCCCTGCGTCAGTCGTGGCAGGCAAAGCCGACGCGCTCGGCGAGGCGGCGGCCTTCGGGGTCGCGGATGAAGAGAGTGGCGACCTCGCCGGGGCCGTAGCCCACGTCGTTGTGGACGAAGACGGCCTCCCCATCCGTACACGATGGGTGATCGGTCGTGAGGCGGCCGGAGCGGATCACGCCGTTGCGGGCGAACTGGGCCTTGCAGGAGTACTCCACCGCGCCTGCGGCGGAAATGCGTCGTCCCCGGCGGCTGCCTGAACTGGCCGACCGGCCGGATGAGACTGAGGATGCCCCGGAAGCCGGCCGCGGGGCGCGGGTCGTAGGGCTGGGCCTTGGCCGGCCCGCCGGCAGATGGCTGGAGCAATAGTGCCCCATGCCGCTGCACGCCCGGAACTCCTCGACGGTCAACTGCTGACCGCACACCCGGCACTTGGCGCCCACCCGGCGCTCGGTTTCTGCCCCCATCTGGTCTCACCCGGTTAACCTGAGAAACGATGTTGAAGCCCATTTGAGGGGCGGATGGCCCGCGACCGGCCGCACCTCCACCGGCGGAGATTTCCCTTTGCCCTCGTATCTCCGGCTGCTGCCTCGCCGCCATTATAGGCACGCGACCCACGGTTGAGGCGAACGGCGTCACGACGGGGTGGTGGGGGACGACCCTGGAGTCTCCGGCCCAGTCACGGACCCGCGCGACAGGAGGAGGCTGACCGCATAAAGAGGGACACCAGCAAGGAGTATCCCCAGAGCGGTTAACGCGATCCAGGGCTTGTAGACGACCGCGCTGTAGGCCAAGAAAGCGCAGGTGAGGCTGAAGACCGCCGTCGTGACGGGATAGCCCCAGGTCCGATAGGGACGCTCGCGGTGTGGATCCTTGCCGCGCAGGACGATGACCGCCAGGCTCGTGGCCAGGTAGAACAGATATACCGGGGCGGCCGTGTAGACGATGGCGTTGAGGAACGACCCCAGCGTCGCGATCAGGACGATCGAGACCGCCGCCTGCAAGAGCAGCGCGCGAACGGGAGTCCCCCTGCGGCCATGCCACTGTCCGAGTGGACCGAAGATGCGGTGGTCGGCCCCCACGGCGTAGGAAATCCGGGCGCCGGTAAAGATCAGGCCGTTCACCGCGCCGAGAGCCGAAATGCAGACCAGCGCGCTGACAACGGCGGGTGCCTTGGCGGGAAAGACGGTGGCCATCAGGTCGGCGGCCACCGCATGGGAAGCCGCCAGCCCGCCGTGGTCCAGCGCGTAGAGGAATGCCCCATTCACCAGAAGGTAGAGGACGGTCACCGACACCGTGCCCAACACCAGCGCCCGCACCATGTTGCGGCGAGGGTTGACCACCTCGGCGGCAACGTAGACCATCTCGTTCCAACCGCCGAAGGTGAATAGCACCAGGATCAGGGCCAGACTGGCGGGCAGCGGTTCGATAGTCCGCGCCGTGGATGTTCCCGGCGGGGCCGAGATCCCTACCGCCACGATGGCTGCCAGCCCCACCACCTTGGCAATGGTCAGGACGTTCTGCGTCCATTTGCCCTGGCGCACGCCCACGATATGGATTGCCGTGAGGAGGATGACAGCGGCGGCGGCGTACACCTGCTGGCTGTACGGAAACGGTCCGCCCGCCAGCGGGTCATGGATGGGGCGGGCGTAGGTCGCGAACGCGAATGCCATCACCGCGATGTCGCCCGGTCTGACGATGGCCAGTTGGATCCAGCCGAACAGGAACCCGGCCCAGCGGCCATAGGCCCGGCTCAGGTAGGCATAATCGCCGCCGGCCTGAGGGTAGGCACTGGCCAGCTCGGCATACCCCAGCGCGCCACACAGCGAAAGCAGACCGCCGGCGAGCCATAGCGCCAACAGGCCGGCAGCGCCGGACGTGCCTCGGGCGATGTCGGGCGCCATCTGGTAGATACCCGCCCCGACCATGATGCCCACTATAAGGCACACCGAGTCCAGGAGCGTAAGCTGTCTGCGCGGCGCCGGCTCCATGTTTCACCCGACGGCGGGGCGGCACGAAGATGGGGCGCGGATGGAGACATCCGCGCCCCAGCCGGATCGACCGCTCAGCGCTTCTTGAGGGTCACGCCGATGTCCGAACTGCCCAGGTTGACGAAGAGGGTCTCGAGCTGGGGGTTCGTGGTGATCGCCTTGACGTAGCGGGGGTCCGCCTGGCGGGCGTTCATGTTGTGGGCCACGATCAGCCCGCCGGGTCGCACCAGCGGGAGCAGCTTCTCCAGGTAGTCCAGGTAGCCTTCCTTGTCGGCGTCCAGGAACAGCAGGTCGATGGGGTCCTTCAGCTTGCTCACTTCCTCATGGGCGTCGCCCTCGACGAGGGTGACGAGAGACTCCACACCGGCCCGTTTGAAATTGGCCCGGGCCAGGGCGGCGCGCTGGGCATCGATCTCGAAGGTGGTCAGCTTGCCGCCGGTGGTCCGCAGGGCGAGACAGAGCCAGACCGCCGAGTAGCCGTGGGACGTGCCGATCTCCACCACATTCTTGGGGTTGAGGCTCTCGGCCAGGAGGCGCAGATAGCGCCCGTCGTCCCGAGGAACACTCATCATCCCTCGCCGCGCGTTTTTGTCCATGTCGTCGAGCACGGCGAGGATCTTCTTCTCAGCGTCGTCCTTGGGCAGCGGGCTGGATTCAAAGGCGGCCTCACCGGCCCCGGCTCTGTCGTCGGGCGGACCCGCGGGACCGTCCGGCGGACCCCCCGGAGTGCGTCTCGCACCCGGTTCGCGGCCGGCGGGGCCTCCCGTGCGTGGGCCGCCCGGTCCGCCGAATCCGCCGGGACGGGCCGGAAGGAATTCCTCCGCCGACAGTTTCCCGTCGCCGTCCTTGTCGAGTTTCTTTAGAGACTCCGCCGACTTGGCGATCTCCTCGGCGCTGAGGACGCCGTCGCCGTCCGCGTCCAACGCGGTGATGATGGGCAAGCGCGGCGGACGTTGGCCCTCGGCACCGGCTCCTGGTTGTGGACCTCGATCACGCTGGCGGGGACGCTCGCGGCGCTCGGTCGGCCCCGGGGACTGCTGAGCGGTGGCCGCTGCCGCCGAAAGACCCAATACTATCGTCACGATGACTGCTGCCCGGTTCATGTTGTCCTTCCTTTCGTTTAAGGGTGCTCCGTTCGCCGCAGGCGCGCGCCTTCCCCATCAGTTGGAGAAACGGCGGTGACGGCGGGTTATTGCCGTCTCCTCCTTCGCACCCGCTTGCTCGCCAAAGTCGGGGGCTCGGTCCATCATACCGCTCGCTTGCCGGTTCCGCCGGCACCGAATAGCATCAACAGGGCGCGAAGCATTATACGAGTCACCCAGCGAGAAGGTGCGATCTGCACGTGAAGCCGCGACGGGCCGGACAACGCAAACCCAGGCGACAGGGCGAACTGGCCGAATCGGTGCGAGTACCTGAGCGCTCGGGCGACGACTGCGCCGATGTCATCGGGCCCTGGCGGGTGCTCGGCGTGGCGGGGCTGTCGTTCGTCCTAAGCCTGCCGCTGTTCGCGCCGCTTTCGTGGTGGCCGCTGGGGTACGTGGTCTTCGCGCCCTGCTTGGTGACCCTAGCCGTCGACCCCCGCCGCCGTCGGCCATTTGTGGTCAGCTACCTGCTGGGGGCGGCATTCTTCCTGTTCCACTTCCGCTGGCTGTACGACACGACGCCCGAGGGGTACGTTGCCGCCTCGCTGCTCTATCTGGCGGTGTTTTTCCCCCTGGCCGCCTGGCCGATCCGGCACCTGCATCGCCGTCGGGGAATTCCGATGGTCGTGACGTTCCCGGTGGTCTGGACGGGGATCGAGGTCCTCCGGGCGTACAACCCCTTGGCCTTCCCGTGGTTCCTGCTGGGGCACAGTCAGATTCGGTGTCTCCCGATGTTGCAGGTCGCGGACTTGGCGGGGGTTTACGGCATCACGTTCGTGCTGGCCGCCGTCAACGGGCTGTTGGCCGACGCCGCGTTGGCCGCGAGGTCCGGGCAACCCGTGCGGGCGGTTCGGCTGCGCGGGGTATTGCGGATCGAGATGCCTGCCGTCGCGGTCCTCGTGGTCGCCACGTTCGCCTACGGTGAATACCGATTGCGGCAAGGCCGGTTCGCCGACGGCCCGCTGACCGCCGTGTTGCAGGGTGATTTCCTGCTGCAAGCCATGCCGAACGATCCGAACGCGGCCAGCGACGAGGAGAAGCAGGACGCCTACCTGGCCTTGATGGCCCAGGCCGTCGCCGATGCGCCCGATCTGGACATGGTCGTGTTCCCCGAGACGCCCTGGGCCATGTATCTCAACCGCGAGAAGCGATACATCCCCTTCTGGCAGCGAGCGCACCAGAACTGGGTGCGCCGGGCGAGCCAGACGGGCAAGTCCATCGTCATCGGCGCCATGGCCGAGGTCCCGCAGCCCAAGGGCCGCTATCCGGCCGAGTATCGGTACAACTCGGCCTATCTGTACGCGCCCGGCGACCCGGAGCCGCAGCGCTACGACAAGATTCACC
>JACQVT010000180.1 GCA_016209665.1 Planctomycetota bacterium
GACATGCCGAACGCCAACACCAGCGAGCCGTTCGAATGCTGGTTCGACGGGATCAGTCTGACCGACGCCCCGAGCAGCAGCTACGTCCAGGCGGAACCCATCGAGGTGGGCATCGCCGGGCCGGCACCGTTGTCGGCCGACCTGGCGGATGTCATCGGCGAGGACGACACCGCCGTTTTCCTCGTGGAACTCGCCGCCAACCCGTTCGGCAACCCGCCCGCGCCTGAGGACTCGCCCCCCCCGCCAATCACCGGCCCCGTGGGCAAGCTGGCCCTGGATTTGCTCGACGGCTGGGACCGCGTCGTCTGGACGCGAACCAACGACGTGGTCATGCCCAGGACCGGCAAGTACGCCGAAAAGGTCAGCCTGCGTCTGCCCCGCGGCTACTACCGGCTGTTGGCCACGCTGTGGAGCGGCGAACCGGGCCAATCCCGGATCATCTCGCACGATGAGCGGGCGGCCGCGGTCATCTCCTTCCAGGATCCCGTTCCGCTGGGCAACCGTTTCGGACTCAACGCCTCGGCGGGCTGCATCTCAGGCTACACCACGGCCCTGGGCGCCGGCTGGGTCTGGCTCGACTTGCCCGCGCAGCGGATCGAGACCAAGGCCGGCCTGTGGGACTTCGCCCCCTGGCAGGCGGACCTGAAGCTCGCCCGCCAGTTCAACGTCGAGGTTGTCGCCGGCCTCACGCTGCCGGTCATCGAGCGGTTCCGCCGACCATTCTTCGAGCAGTGGCTCGCCGCCAACCCGATCCAGCCGATCGGCGTGATGGTCAGTCCGCCCGCGATCTCGACCCGGCCGGTGGGCGAGTACGTGGAGCAACTCCGCTGGGTGAGCGAGCTGTTGGCCGGCGCGTCCCCGCCAACGCGGCTGGTGTTCGACGCTTCCGCCCTGGGCAACCAGGCCGTGCCCTCGGCGGCCACCCAACGGCCCGAGTCCGCCAACCTCGTCATGGGCTATGCCAGCACCGAGGGCGCGCTGCCCGAGCGGTCAGAGCCGCTGCTGGAGGAAATCGGGCGGCGCCACACCCCTCCCATGCGGGTGTGGGATCTGGGTGTGCCCGTCCGACTCAGCGGGCCCGCCCTCCCAGCCTCCCCGCGTCCCCGCGTCGCCGCGTCCCCGCGTCCCCACGTGCCCGCGTCGGTTTTGGAGCCGCCTCCCGACCCGGTTCTGGCCGCCTCGCGGATGGTCCGCGCGATCCTGATCCGCGCGTTGGCCGGCGCGCAACTGGTATGCTGCGATGCGACCGCCCTCGCCCCGCCGACGTCGCTGTACGCGTCCGACTCGGTCGACGCGGCGGCTCGGCAAGCGCTGCACGAGCGCGACCTGACGCCCCGGCCGGCCCTGGTGGCGTTCGAGCGCATGACGTCTCTGCTCAACGACGCCACGCTGGTCCGCTGGATCGACCAGCCGGGCGGCGCACGCATCCTGCTGTTCGAGAAGGACGAGGGCAGCGCGGTGGCCGTCGCCTGGCGGCCGTTCGGCCTGAGCCCCACCTACGTCTCGCTCGCCGGCCTGCCCTCGACGGTCCCCATCCTGGACTGCCTCGGAATGCCCGAGCCGTTGCTGATGGAAGGCAACGTCCGGCTTCTCGAAGTGAACGAGTTCGTGCGCTACGTGGTCGCCGACGCCGCCCAGGTCCGCTTGCTGAGCGAAGCCCTCGATTCCGCCCGGGTCCGCCAGGTCCCCCCCACGTCGCGGCCGGCGTCCTGACGGCCCCCAGGGCGCGTGACAGTCTGGGCGAGATATCCGCACGTGGGTGGCCCGCGTCTTTCAGACACGGGGCAGCCGACTCCGATTTGCGAGGCCTTTGCTGGAACGAATCATCGGCTCCCCCAGGTCCAAGAATGACCTGGGTCACCCCCGGCGATTCTGTCCCGCACCCGCCGGCGGATGGCCGCGCTTTTTTTTGCTGGAAATGCCCGGGCAGGGATGGTATACGTGAGGTAAAGAGAATAGTTTTTCTGCCGTGTTCGACCCGGGAGACGCCTATTTGATTGAACCTTGATACGGAACCCGGGGAGGCCACTGGTGGCCAAAGGGGAACGAGCCTGCTCGACAGGATGTTCCCGAGGGCGCCATGCTTCCCACCTTGACGATGGGTTCTGTCAAATACCTCCCACCGGCATCGCGGATGCTATTCTCTTTCTTAGAGCCCATCCCGAGACCCTGAAATCTGACCGGCTGGAAGCCGGTCCCACACAGGC
>JACQVT010000142.1 GCA_016209665.1 Planctomycetota bacterium
CCGGCTGAATGAGCATCGCCGGCCGAGGTCCCTCGTAGGCTCCCATGTCCGGGGCCGAGCCGACGATCCGGCCGACATCGTCCAAATCGAGCGGCAAGGGTTCGACGGCGTCGCCGTCGCCGTCGAGGTCGGCAACGTCGGGCGGCAACAGGGAGGCGCTGGCCGCATCGAGACAAGGTGAGCCCTGGGCGAGTCTGACGTTGTCATCCAGCGTGCCGGGCACGTTGTCGGGGCCGTCGGCGTCGAGAAACAGCGGATCGGACGGGATGTTGCCGGTGCCGCCCAGGCTGCCGTCCAGACCCTGCACGTTGCTGTTCGATAAAACGACGCTCGCGGACGAAGCATAGATCTGGGCCGCCTGGTCATTCTCCCCACCGGCCGTGTTCCCCCACAGGATAGAGTTGGACACGGCAACCACTGGCGAACTCCCCGGGCTGCCTTGGGCGCGAATCGCGGCTCCGGGCTCGGCCGAGGTGTTTCTGGAAAAGGTGCAGTGGTTGACCTGCACGTTACCGTAGCAGGTTAGGGTCCCACTGGCACCGGCGCGGTTGCCCACGAACACGCTGTTTGTAACTACCCCTCCCCGCATGTCGATGGCGGCGCCCACGCTGTCCGCCCGATTGCCGAAGAATCGGCAATTCGTGACCTGAATGGGTGCGTTGGAGGCGTAGATCGCTCCTCCGTACGACGCCCGATTCCCGTGAAACACGCACCGGCGGAACCGAGGTTGTCCGGCGGAAACATAGACGACACCACCGGCCCCGGTCGAGTTTTCGACGATCCAGCAGTCGCTGTACAGCCCCATGCCGTTGACATCGGTCACGGCACGGCCGTTATTCCGCCAGAACGTGCAACGGATCACGTTAAGCGTGCCTGATCCATAGAGCGCCGAGCCAGCCGGAACAGCGTTCCGGACGAAAGCACAATCCTCGATCCGGGCCGTCCCCCCGTCGATCCCCACCACCTCGTACGCGGAACCCGAAGTGCGGTTACCTGTGAAGCTGCACCGACGGACCACGACGTTGCTGTTCACGGCAGAGAGCGCAGCGCCCCGACCGGCAACATTATCCCGGAAGGAACAACCGACGAGTTCGGGAGACCCCTGGGACACGAAGAGACCCCCGCCGCCAACCGCCGAGTTGTGCCGGATCGTGCAATCGCGGAACCGGGCACTCCCTCCGTCGATGTAGATGCCGCTTCCGAACTTGATGAGGCCCGGGGAGGCGCCAGACGTGATGCTCACGCCGTCGAGCACCGCGGTGGAATCAGTCCCGGTTGCAGTGATCACGTGGTAGCTGTTCTCGCCGTTGTTGAGGAAACCCAGACGGTCGTCGCCCGCCAGGTCGCCGCTGAGGATGGTTTCGTAGGCGGCTATGTCGCGGGCGTTAGGATCGGGTTCGCCGTTGCCCGCGTAGCCGCCGCGGAGGGCGACGCCATTGAGGAGCTGGAAGGTTGCGTCGCGGTCGCCGGGCGTTTTGCCCCCGCCGCGGTCCGGCTGGTACGTGCCGCCAGCCACGCGGATTTCGGTAACCGTGCCGCCGGAGGCCGCCGCGGCCGCCAGCGCGTCCTGCAGGTACTGGTACGCCGTCGCCCAGTTCTCGCCACCGCCACCCGGCGCCGCGTCCGCGTCGACGTACAGCGTTGAGCTGCCCCAGGCCGGCAACGCCAAGGCTGCCGACAAGGCAATCACACCGACAAGTCCCAGAAACCCCCAAGCTGTCTGCTGCATGTGGTTTCTCCCTGCTCCCCCGTGGTGACAGTGGCGAGCCCACCGAGGGGGAGTTCCCTCAGGGCGGACTTCCAGGCGGTCGATCCTCCGGCTTCGCGAATCGACGACCTGGCTCAGCGTCACGGCGCGCAGCCGGGATCGCCAAGGACCCCCGGACCGCTCAGACAACCAATGAAGATGGCCAGATCATCCTTATCGACGTCCGGGTCGTCATCCAGCAGGGTGTTCGCGCACTCGGGCCTGGTCTAGTTGACGGCCACGCCGGTCAGGCACTCCTGCATGTGGCCGAAGTCCTCCTGGTCCACGTCCCCGTCACCGTCAAAATCGCAGGGGACGATCACGGTGCACCCAGTGAGGTCCACCAGATGGCCCGGAAGCGTGTCGGGACAGGCATCGCACGCATTCCCCACGCCGTCGCCGTCCGCATCCTCCTGATTCGGGTTGGCTGCCGCAGGGCAGTTGTCGACGCCGTTGGCCAGTCCATCGCCGTCGTAGTCGCCGGCCAGGTCGTACTCGTAGGCCCCGATGTCCACGATCGGCGGCGTGCCGTTGCCCGTGTCGGGGGTGTCCGGATCGTCCATGAATCTGGCCACCCCGGCGAGGTCCAGGGGAGTCGGTTCCGTGGTGTCGCCGTCGCCGTCCAGGTCGGTCGTGTCTGCCGGGGTCAACCAGTTGTCGCCCCTGTCGATGCAGGGTGACCCTCCCAGGAGTCGAAGATTGTCGTCGACCGTCCCAACGATACCGTCTGGCCCGGCGGCTTGGACGAATCGGGGATCGGCATCGATGTTCCCGGTCCCCCAGGTGAGCGTGCAGCCGCTTCGGATGTACACCGCCGCTTGTCCGCCCCTGACGTCGCAGGACTCTAC
>JACQVT010000143.1 GCA_016209665.1 Planctomycetota bacterium
GCGGTATACCGTGTTGCGGTCGCCGCACATCGACAAGAAGTCGCGCGAGCAGTTCGAGATGCGGACGCACAAGCGTCTAATCGACATCTACGAACCCACGGCCCGAACGGTCGAGGCCTTGAACCGGCTGGTGGTGCCCGCCGGCGTATTCGTCAAGATCAAGGCCTAAGGCGGGCCGCCTTTTTATGGCCCGCAGCGCAAGCGCTTTCCTGGCCGGACACGTGTGGGCAACTGTCCGCATGTTCCGCCACGAAGTTTTTGACGTGCGGTGCGCGTCGGAACCGTTCAGCGGTGCCTCCGGCACCTGCCTGATCCGCCATGATGGGTGGGGCTGAACCAGGCTCACGGCGCTGCCGCGGTTGGCTCGATGCGTCGTGTCGGTATGACAGGCCGACCTGGTGGGTTTAAACCCTGCCGCGGCGTCGTTCCGGGATACAGGGACGGCGGCGGGGGCCCGAGGAGGCGGCCGGTTCCCAGGCGGGTCGAGGCCCGGTGGGGCGCGACGGCGAGCGGGATTCTTCGTCCTTTCGTCTCACAATCAGGCCGTGTGAGCGTCATCGCACGGCACGTGGCTTAGGGTGGTGAAGCGCCCGGGCGAGGCCTTCACAGGGAAGTCTCTGCATATGGCTGCGGCGGCATTGATCGGCAAGAAGATCGGGATGACCCGGATCTACACCGAGGATGGCGAGGCCGTCCCCGTGACGGTGATCCAGGCGGGTCCGTGCACGGTGCTGCAGGTCAAGAAGACGGACGGGAAGGACGCCTACAACGCGGTGCAGATCGGGTACGAGGACGTAAAGCCCCATCGTTCGACGCTGCCGATGATCGGCCACGCGGCGACGGCCGGGACGGGTCCCAAGCGGGTGATCCGGGAGGTCCGGGTGGCGGCCGCCCCCGAGGATAACCCCGGCGACGTGTGGACGGTGGAGGTGTTCGAGTCCGCCGGCACGAAGCACGTGGACATCATCGGCACCACCAAGGGGCGCGGGTACGCGGGCGTGATGCGGCGACACGGGTTCGGCGGGCAGCCGGCGTCGCACGGCACCGAGCGCAAGCACCGCTCGCCCGGGGCGATCGGCGGCATGGCCCAGCGGGGCCGCGGCCAGGCGGTCAAGAAGGGCAAGCGGATGGCCGGCCATATGGGCCACGTCCGCCGCACCAGCCGCAACCAGGAACTCGTGCGGGTGGACAAGGACAACCACCTGCTGCTGGTCAAGGGCAGCGTGCCCGGGCCCAACGGCGCGTACGTGCTGGTCCGGCAGGCCAAGGCGAAGAAGTAACTGCCTGTCGCAAACCTCCACCGACCCACCGGCGAGCCGCCGGCGCCGGAGGGGCTTGGGGACAGGCACTAAGGACGCAGGGACGATGATCGACGTACCGGTATACAACATGAGCGGTGAGCAGACCGGCACGGTGCAGATCGACGAGAACTCGCTGGGCCGGACGGTGCGGCACGACCTGCTCAAGCAGGCGGTTGTGATGTGGCGGACGAACCAGCGACAGGGCTCGGCTCGCACGAAGAACCGGTCCATGGTCGAGGGCTCGACCCGCAAGCTGTACCGGCAGAAGGGCACGGGCAACGCCCGCATGGGGACCGTCCGCACGGGCATTCGACGGGGCGGCGGCCGGGCCCACGCCAAGCGGGAGCGTAATTACCGCCAGGAGATGCCCAAGCGGATGCGCCAGTTGGCGCGATGCAGCGCCCTTCTGGCCAAGCTGAAGGCCCGCGCGGTGGCGGTGGTCGATCCGCTCAGCCTGGCCGAGCCCAAGACCAAGGTCTTCCACGGCATGTTGAAGAAGATCGGGGCCGACCGCGGCTGCGTGGTGGCTCTCGCCCGGCCGGACGAGATGGTCTACCGGTCGGGGCGAAACATCCCCAAGACCGAGATTATGCCGGTCTACGACCTGAACGCCTACGAGATCCTCCGCCGGCGCAAGGTCGTGTTCACCCAGGAGGCCTTCCAGACGGTGGTTGCGAATCCACTGTCGTTCCGGGCGAACGGGGAGACGGAATAGAAGACGGTGTGGGATTCGAAGCCCGGGGATTTAGATCCCTGGGCTTGAACGCCGGGGACTTGAATCCCCGGGTTTGGTGGGACCAGACGCGATGGACATCTACCACACGATCATTCGACCGCTGGTGACCGAGAAGGGCACGCACCAGAGCCAGTTGTCGTTCGAGGCGACGTTGTCGCGGCCGGCTCGGGGCGGGGCCTACGCCTTCGAGGTGCACCCCGAGGCGAACAAGGCCCAGATCCGCGAGGCGGTGGAGAAGATCTACAACGTGAAGGTGCAGTCGGTCCGGACGGCCGTTCGCAGCGGCAAGCGGCGGCGTTACCGGTATACCTTTGGGCAGACTCGGAGCTGGAAGAAGGCGGTGGTGGTTCTCAAGCCGGACTACCACATCGATCTGTTCTGATGAGGACGACGCATGGGTGTCAAGATCTACAGGCCGACATCGCCGGGGCGTCGCCAATCCTCGGTGAACGACCGCGGCGAGTTGACGGACAAGAACCGTCCGCCGACCAAGTCGCTGGTGACCCCGCTGCAGAAGACCGGTGGGCGGAACCACAGCGGCAAGATCACCTCGTGGTGGCGGGGCGGCGGGGCCAAGCGGCTGTACCGCGTCATCGATTTCAAGCGGCGCAACGACGGCGGGCGAGCCACCGTGGTCGCGATCGAGTACGACCCCAACCGTTCGTGCAATATCGCGCTCGTCGAGTACCCCGACAAGTCGAAGTCCTACATCCTGGCTCCGTTGGGTCTGAAGGCGGGGGACTGGGTGGAGAGCGGGCCGAGCGTGGAGCCGAAGATCGGCAACGCGATGCCGCTCAAGAACATCCCGGTCGGGCTGGACGTGCACAACATCGAGCTGACGGCGGGCCAGGGCGGCAAGCTGGCCCGGTCGGCGGGAGCGACGGCTCGGCTGATCGCCCGCGAGGGCGACTGGGCGACGCTGCTGATGCCCTCGGGGGAAATGCGGCAGGTCCGGGTGGAGTGCCGGGCGACGATCGGGCAGGTCGGCAACATTGACCACCAGCACGTGCGGATGGGGAAGGCGGGCCGCGCGCGACACCTGGGCCGCCGGCCCCACAACCGCGGCACGTCGATGAACCCGATCGCGCATCCGCTGGGGGGCGGCGAAGGCCGCAGCGGCGGCGGGCGACATCCGTGCAGCCCGTGGGGCAAACTGGCCAAAGGCGGAAAGACCCGGGGACCGCGGAAGAATTCGAGCAAGCGCATCCTGCGCCGGCGCCGCAGCGTGCGATACGGACAGTTGGTGTTGAAGAGCAAGTAGAGACGGGAGACGGGCGGGGAGCCCGTCGCGGACCGGCAGGATGCCAGTCCCACACAGAGAAGGAAGAGTGACCGGCGGGATGCGGGTCCCACAGAGGAAGAATGACCGGCAGGATGCCGGTCCCAC
>JACQVT010000129.1 GCA_016209665.1 Planctomycetota bacterium
CGAGTTGTTGGGCGTGTCCGATCGGACAGAACGCGCGGAACTGATCGGCCGACTGTACGAGGCGACGGCCCTGCACTTCCGCGAGATTCGCGTCGTCGAGATTGAGAAGATGCGGCAACGGGCGAAGTCAAACAGCCGGCGATTCAGCGTGCATGACCTGGCCGCCGACATCTGGGACGCCGCCGAGTTTGAGGACGCCACGCCGCTGGCCGAGTGGGTCGGACAGCGGCCCGAATCGGACTCCGCCGTGATCATCTCCGAGGAGCGTCCGGCCATCCTTTCTCCGTCGCCCATGTTCGACCCGAACACTGTCTATTTCGGCAGGGACCGCGCGACCTACGTGGACTGCCAGTCCCGCGGCCAAGCGGAACTCGTCGCCCGCCTGGCCGGCCTGGGCGTCACCGGCGAGGTGAAGATCCCCGCCGGTCTCGAAGCGTGCCTCAAGCTCCTGGACCACGTCAACGTTCGCATGGCCAAGGCGGCAGCGCGGTTCAACGAACTGGCGGCGAGCCGCACCAGCGACGAGCGCGTCCGAGCACAGCTCGTCGAGGTGTTGGAACGCTGGTTTGTCTTGGGCCAGCAGGAAACGAAGCCCAGCGGGATACCAGATGAATGACCGTCAAACCGACATGCGTTGTTCGCGGGCCAGGCTGCTCCGGCTGCCGCTGGTGACCGCCTTGCTGGTTGGCGTCCTGCCGCTCACCGTCCGTGCGGAGCGGTCGGACGACCGCCCGAACGTCGTCATTCTGTTCGTCGATCAGCTTCGCTGGTCGGAGGTGGGCTGTTACGGCAACGCTGTGGTCCGCACGCCCCATCTGGACAAGCTCGCCTCGGAGAGCTGTCGCTTCACCCTCGCGTTTACGAACTTCCCCTCGTGCTCGCCCGCCCGATCGACGCTGCTGTCGGGCCGATACGCGAGATCGAACGGCGTCTACGCCAACCAGGACCGCGAGTCATCCCTAGCTCGCCCGACCAACCGCGATCCGACGTTGGCCGAGACGCTGGCTGCCGCGGGCTACACCACTGCCATCATCGGCAAGTGGCACCTGACGCCGAGTCCCGAGACCCTCGGGTTCCAGACCGGGTGGACCGGCGGCTCGGGCGGTCCCGGCAACGGGTACATGCAAGGCTCGTGGAAGGGCGTCGGCGGTCGTGATGGCGACCACGCCTACGAAGGATACACCCTGGAACATCAGTCGGAACTGGCGGAGGGCTTTCTCCGGAAGCAGCGTGACCGCCCGTTCCTGCTCTATCTGGCTCCGACTCCGCCGCACATGCCGATCGCGTCGCTGCCCGACCGCTACAAGAAGATGTACGAGCCGGGGCAGATGCCGCTACGGCCGAACGTCTGGAAGGACGGCAAGCTGCCCTTCGACGAGCGATGGTTCAGCATCTACCTGGAGGCGATCCCGTCGGCCAAGTTGCCGCCCGACATCGATCTCCGCGACCTGTACGCCCTGTACTACGGGCAGGTCGCGGGCGTGGATGATTGGGTCGGGCGCGTCCTCAAGACGCTGCACGATCTGCAACTGGACAACAACACGATCGTGCTGTTCTCGTCCGACCACGGCGACCTGCTCGGCAGCCACCACCTGTTCAACAAGAACTCGCACTACGATGAGTCGTGCCGCGTCCCGCTGATCGTGCGCTGGCCGCGCCGGATCAAGCCGGTGGTGCAGGACCGACAGATCATCAGCCAGGTGGATGTGATGCCCACGCTGCTCGATCTGTGCGGCGTGAAGGCTCCCGCCACGGTCCAGGGGACCTCGCTGGCCCCCGTGCTGCTCGGACGTGCTTCGACGGTGGGCGAGAACGTGGCCTACATCGAGACGACGGCCAACGAGGGCGTGCGCACCACGCGGCACGTCTACTGGTGCGACCGCCGCAGGTTCGACCGCGAGCACCTGTTCGACGTGGATGAGGACCCCTACGAGATGAACGACCTGGTCCGCGATCCCGCCCAGACCGGCGTGCTACAGGACCTGCGAGCCAGGACGAAAGCCTGGCGGGAGCGGACGCCGTCCGTCCAGCCGGCGGACGAACCCGCGCCCAGTCGCCCTGCACGGCCCGCCTCGCGGTCCTCCACGTGATTCGCGCCGGCGTCAGCCGGGCCAGCCTCAACTTGTTCAATCGCAGAGCGACGAGGAATAGAAAGGCGCGCGGCTCATTCTGATGCTTGACTTCCGCCGCCATCCGCCCCAATTGAGCTGCGCCCCCTTTTGGCCGCCCGTCCGCTACACCACCCCTCGGATGTTCACAAGAACGCGAAACCGACGATCATGACGATCCCGAACAGGACGGTATTCGCGCCCGCGAGGTAGACCATGCTCGCGACAAAGCCCCGTGATACCCATTGAGCTGCGGGTGCGCTCTTGGCGGCAAGCGCAACGACAAACCCCAACACGAAGTATAGCACCGACAGAATCCACCCGAGCATGCTCTGGAACAGGAAGCCGCCCCAGATGGCGGGGTAAGGTAGACTGCCGCTGCCCGACCAACGCACGTGGTAGCAGGCGAACCACTGACAAAGGACGCCCGACACAAGGAAAGTACAGGCGGCAACAATCTTTCCCGCGCGACGTTCGTCATAACCCGTGTCGCGGTCAGATTCCGTCGACTCATCGGCCAAATCTACTTCGACGGCCATGGTGCAGGAAGGCGCCCGAGATCCGCACTCAGGACGGTAATGGGAAGTACTGCCGCAGAGGCGATAGCCGCAGAAAGGACACACGGCCATCTCCCAAAGCCTCTCCCGAAGGACCACGCGCAGAGATCCGCAGTAGATTCGCAAACCCACCAATGCCAGCAGGATTGCCAGGCCGCTCACGACCCAGGTCATCGCTTGTCCGAGGGACGCCTGAAGGCCCCAGGGCACAAGCGCAGCGACACCCCCAATGACCGTCAGGTATCCAGAGGTCCGGCCTGTCCTCGTGCGATTCAGGGTGGCGAAGCAGCCGCGCAGGGCCCGCCTGCCGGTCGGGTCGCTTGGGAAATGGCGGGCCTCGGGAAGCGGGTTAATCACAGGGCGCTACCTCCACAAGCGTCAGTCTGGATAACGCCCGACCTGATCGTGCAGACACGCATCCCTTTTATCAGAAGTCTGGACGAAAGTCGATGGATAACCACCCCACAGGCCGCGAGCACCCGCAGCCCTTCGGCGCGCTCGTTTCCCGTTCAGAATCCAGGCCGGCGAGGCGTTTATCGATGGGTTGGCTGGTCCTATTGCGGCACCCGGTCACGGCCCGGCCGGTGGTCCGATGAACCTGAGTCGCCGAGTGCAAACCGATTCGCCAGTCCACGGCCCTCGGGACAGTCGGGCCCACCTCGGGAGATGGTTGGTCGTTCGGCCCACTGTCCGCTACGCTGTTGGGTCATGGACGCGATCATCATCAGCGTCGGAAACGAGCTGACGGCCGGGCAGACCGTCGACACCAACACGGCCTGGCTGTCCCAGCGACTGGCTGAGATCGGCGCCCACGTCACCCTGCACGTGACCGTGGCCGACGAGGTTGCCCCGCTCGAGCGCGAAATCCGCCGGGCGTGCGAGCTGGCCGACGTCGTGCTCATCACCGGCGGCCTCGGCCACACCGAGGACGACCTGACCCGCGAAGCCCTGGCCACCGTCCTGGGCGTCGGCCTGGAACTCAACGAGCGGTGCCTCGAACGGATCCGGGCCTACTTCACGCAGCGCCAGCGGCCGATGCCCCAGGCCAACACCGGCCAGGCGATGTTCCCCATCGGCAGCACGCCGATCGACAACACGTGCGGGACCGCCCCGGGCATCCGAGCGGCGTTTGGCCGGGCGACGATCTACGTGATGCCGGGCGTGCCCCGCGAGATGCAGGTCATGTACGAGCGGGACGTGGGGCCGGAACTGCAAGGCCGCGCCGCCGGGGCGGTCATCCTGGCCCGCACCATCCAGACGTTCGGGGCCGGCGAATCCGAGATCGGCGAGCGCATTCGCGACCTGATGTCGCGCGGCCGCAACCCCACCGTCGGCACCACGGCCCAGCAGGCAGTCATCGGCGTGCGCATCCACGCCGCCGGCGCCGGCCGCACCGAGGCCGAGCACTTGCTCGAACGCACCGCCGCCGAGATCAAGTCGCGACTGGGCCCCCTGGTGTTCGGCGAGGACGACGACACGCTGTGGAGCGTCGTCACCCGGCAACTGATCGCCGCCGGCAAGAAGCTCTCGACCGCCGAGTCCTGCACCGGCGGCCTGATCGCCGCCAGCATCACCGACACGCCCGGGAGCAGCGCGTGCTTCATCGACGGTGTCGTGACCTACTCGAACGCGGCCAAGACCCGCCTACTCGCCGTGCCCGCCGACCTGATCGCCGCCCACGGCGCCGTCAGCCGCCCGGTCGCCGAGGCCATGGCCCACAACTGCCGCCGGCTCAGCGGCAGCGACTACGCCATCAGCGTCACTGGCATCGCCGGCCCCAGCGGCGGCACACCGGAGAAGCCCGTCGGGCTCGTCTACATCGGCCTGGCCGACGGCGGCCGCTGCGACGTGCACGAAGTGCGCCTCGGCTCGTTCCTCACCCGGTCGGAAATCCGCGACCGGGCCCGCAAGTACGCCCTCAACCTGCTGCGGCTGCGACTGATGGGCCGCTGATCCCACCACCGGGGCAGGATCGCGAAATGACTCCTTCCGCCTTCCAACTCGAGGAGCACGGATCTTCAGACCGACTGTGGGAGGCTTCATGATTGTCCGAACCGCGACCGTGAGGGAGCGGAATCCTCCCCCCCGGGTGTTCTCCGCTTTCGTCCGCTTGCTCACGGGCGCGGTTCGGAAAGACCTGCTCACGCACGCTATCAGACCCAGGTTCGGGTGGCCTGGATGGAGCTTCTCAGCCAGTCAAGGTTCCGCAGTGCCAGGGCAGGATCGCTGGAGAAGACCGGCTGCCGCCCGGCGCACTTCAGGGCGATGCCGACTTCGTGGTATCCTCGGCCGGCATATCGAGCGAACTGCACGACCCCCGCCATGAACATGATGGGTTGGTTGGGCAACTGGAGTTCGACCTCGATGGCCTCGCCGCTGCGGAAGACGTGCTTGACGAGGATTCCCAAACCGCCGCGGGACAGGTTACGGGTCCGGCCGGCCAATGACACGACCTCGGTGCCGGCCGGTGACAGGAACCGGACGGTGCAGTTGGCCCGGAAGGCGTAGCGGGGGTACTTGCGCTGGCATACCCAATACCCCTCCGCCTGTTCGCCGACGTGCTGCTGGCGCCCCTTGGTGTCCAGTTCTTCGAGGAGTTCGTCGAGCGTCTGTCGTTCGATATCGGTCCTCATCGTCGAACCGTCCCACGCACCCGCTGTGAATACCCCAGTCAGCATCGGCTTGGCCGGGGGGCCGAATTAGCCCGGGCCGGACCGAGCGCCCGGAATTCAGACCCGCCTGCCCCGGGAACGCCCGGTAACCGCCCCAGGGTGTCCGCGTGGCGGCCGTGACCAGGGTCCATCCCCCCCGGAAGTGGCGGGTTCGTTTACAACGCGGCCCACGGCTGATAACTTGCTCAGTGGAATGCTCGCCCAGGACGGCTTGCGGCTTTTCCGGGCGGATGGCGGGGCCGCCGACGGCGACGCATGGGATGGCTGCCGATACGGGCGTCCGGCAACGGAGAAACTGGCGTGCGCGATCAGAAACGGCTCACACTGACGGCAACTCTCGCGGCAATGGCAATCATGCCGGGGTGCGGGGGCTCGGAGTATGGACCGGTGCCGCGAGTGCCAGCCCTGGAGCGGCACGTGATCGCCGCGGGGCCGTCGGCAGGGGCATCCCTGAATCTGCCCGACAACCGCGGTTTCAACGTCCACATCAAGCAGAGCAGCCAGGATCTGGGTCCCGCCGGCGAGGCCCGCGGGGAGTCCCTGGCGACGCCGGAGGGTAAGGCCCTTGCCGCCGCCGAAGCAGCCAAGGGCGGCTCGGCCAAGGCGGAGTTCAAGCTCGGGCATCGGATCGACAACCACGCCGGGACCGCCCAGATGATGACGGCGGAAATCTCGTTCGCGATCAACCAGAACATGGAGGCCTCCGCGGTTCCGGCCCCGGGCACGCTGGCCAAGGCCAACCTGTACCTCGTGGTGATCGACTCGCACAAACGCGTCGTGAGCAAGACGACGCTCGTGCAGGCCACCACGGATGACAGCGTGGGCAGCGCCGCCAGCCCGCAGGAGCGTCATCTGACCGCGCGGCTGGAGTCCGGAGAGTCCTACGACGTCGTCCTGTACGGTCAGGTGGAAGCCGCCGCCGCCGCCGACCAGACGTCCTCGGCCCGGATCGGAGTGGACCAGCTCAAGATGGCATTGACGTTCTCGGCCGTCACCACCCGGCCGGCGGCCCCGGCCGATTCGTGATACAATGGTGTCGAGGTCCATATGGCGGTGATGCAGGTGCTGACGCCCGAGGGCGCGCGGGTGGTGCCGTTGCCGGAGGGCAACGTAACCATCGGCCGCTCGCGGGAGAACGACGTCGTCATCGACGACAGTCGGAGCAGCCGAAAGCATTGCCTGCTCACACCGACCACGGGCGGGTACACCGTCCAGGACCTCGGGTCGCGCAACGGCACCAAGTACAACGGGCAGCAGATCAGTGAGGCGGTGGTCCGCTTCGGCGAGGCCTTCGTGATCGGCAAGACGGTGCTCCGGCTGTTCGAGAAGGAGGCCCCGTCGGTCGAGCTGGTGGACATGGCGGACACGCGGGCGGACGCGGCCATCGAGGCCCCGGTGGCCCAACTCCTCGATGAAGAAGACGAGGTCCCGGTGTTCGTCCCGCCGCCGGACGAGGCCGAGCCGATCGGCCCGCTGACGACCGAGCAGCTCATGGCCAACGCCCGCCGCGACCTGGCAAACCTGCGGAACGCGGGCAGCGACCCCGGCTTCGGCATCGAGAAGATCACGTTCCAGGACTGCCACGGCAAGCCGATGCACGGCGGCGAACGGGCCGATGCCTCCAGCGAGGCCGTCCGCACCCTGCGGCTCCTGATGTACGGGGCCTTCCGGACGCGGGCGACGGACATGCACTTTCACCCGTCGACTGAGGGCTATCAGGTGCGGTTCCGCGTGGACGGGCGGATGCTGCCGCTGGTGCTGCTCCCGACGCAGATCGGGCGGGCGGTGCTGAGCGTGGTCAAGGTGCTGGCGGAGCTGAACATCGCCAAGCGCGAGGCGATCCAGGAGGGCAGCTTCGCGGTGACGGTGCCGCGGCAGGTGGACTGCCGGGTGTCGTTCAGCCCCACCTCGCACGGGGAGAACCTGGTCTGCCGGATTCTGGACACGGCGGTCATCCCGACCACGATCGACGAGTTGGGGCTGTCGTCGGTGATGCTGCGGCACTTCAAGGGGGCCTGCGCCTGCGACAGCGGGATGATCATCGTCAGCGGACCGACGGGCAGCGGCAAGACGACGACGCTCTATTCGGTGTTGAAGCACCTCTCGA
>JACQVT010000130.1 GCA_016209665.1 Planctomycetota bacterium
GGCGGTGGGCGGGCTGATCGGCGCGACAACGGCGGTGCTGGTCATGGGCGCCGCCGCCGGTGCCGCGAGGGACGAAACGCCCAGCGTCGTGCGGGCCCATCAGTTCGAGGTGGTAACCGCCGACGGCAAGCCCGCCCTCGTGCTGGGCATGACCGCCAACAACACCGGTACCGTCACGACCCTCGACGGCAAGGGCAACAAGGTCGTGGCCCTCGGCGTGACCACCGGCGGAGAGGGCACCATCACCACCCACAACCGCAAGGGTCGCGAGCTGGTCCGGGCCGGAGCCACCACGAGCGGCGAGGGTGTGATCATTACCCAGGACGCCGCCGGCCGCAAACTCATCGAGATCAGCGTCAGCACCAAGGGCGAGCCGCGGGTCTGCGCCTACAAGCCGGATGGGACGGCCCGGGCCACGTGGCCGTGAGGTGACAGGCTTGCGGCTTGAGGCTTGGGGCTTGAGAGACGATGAGTCTGCTGTCTCCTTTCCTCGGCTCCCCTACGGCTGAAGACGTGGGGCACCCAACCGAAGGGATTGTGCGCGGGCCCGGCTTCACGCGCTCAGGTCGATGATGCGGCCCTGGTCGCCGTCGGGTTCGGTGGACCTATCGGGGTCGGCCTCCTGCTGGTCGGGGGGCGAGAACGCGCGGCCCTGGCTGCCGGCACCTTCGGCATCGGTGTAGATCTGGGTGGTATCGTCGGTGGTCTCGACGGTGCTGCCCGCCTGATCGACGGCCTTGGCTTGCTGCCGATCGGCGCCGGCGCGCTGATTTCGCTCCGCGTCCCGCACGGCCGAGACCTGCCGCTGAGCCAGGTTGCTCTGCAGGACCGAGGCGGCGAAGTTGGGCGGAACGGCGGACACGTTCGCGGACTCCGAGAGGGCGCGGGAGTTCGGGCTGCTGCCCTAATATCGGCCAACCGCCGGAGCGTTCTTGATCGGCAGTGGGGTCATCGGTCGTACTGCAACTGGCCCCGGCGGTTCATCTGCTGGAGCAGGCGGGCGAGGATGCTGGAGTGCATCTGGCTGACCCGGCTCTCCGACAGATCGAGCGTCGCCCCGATCTCCTTCATGGTCATTTCCTCGCAGTAGTACAGGATCAGGATGATCCGCTCGACCCGGGTCAGGCTCTTCATGATGAGCTGGTAGAGATCGCGCCGTTGCAGCTCCCGGGTGGGGTCTTCGACCCGGCGATCCTCGATGATGTCGATCTCCTCCATCTCGCGGCTGGAGTCGGCGTCGTAGAAGCGGCGGGAGAGACTCACGAGGCTGACGGCGTTGGCGTCCTTGATCAGCTTGTCCAGTTCGCCGCGGCTGATCGCCAGCCGGGCCGCGATCTCGTCGTCGGAGGGCAGCCGGCCGAGTTCCGCCTTGAGGATCTTGGTAACGCTCTCCAGCTTGTGGGCGCGGCTGCGCACCAACCGCGGCACCCAGTCCATGGTCCGCAGCTCGTCGAGGATCGCCCCGCGGATCCGCGGCGAGCAGTAGGTCTCGAACTTGACGCCCCGGCTCAGATCGAACGCCTCGATCGCATCGACCAGTCCGAAGATCCCGGCGGAAATGAGGTCGTCGACGTCGACTTCGTTCGGGAGCTTGGCCGAGATCCGGTCCGCCGTGTAGCGGACGATCGGCAGGTAGTGCTCCATCAACGTGTTGCGGGTCGGGCGGTCCCGTGTGGCCTTGTATCGCTTCCAGACCTCCTGAATGTCGAGTGTCGTATCGACCATGTTCGCTCCCGCTTGCGACCCGCCGGGAACCGACCACCGTCCCCTGGGGCCGGCCGCTTCCACCACCCGGAGCGTCCCGGTCACGCGGCGCCTGCGGCGGGGTCCCCGCCGGGTGACTCGCCGGGCGAGTCGCCATCCGGGAACAACTCGCGGTGCTCTTTGAGCGTGTGCTCGTCGATCACCCGGCAGGCCACCCAGCCCACGGCCAAGCCCAGGGCGAAGAAGACGCACATCGCCTGAATGGCTCGCCGCAGTGTGGTCTCGATGGGGTTCCCTGTCCCCAGTCCGACGAGAATGGTGATCGCGAACGCCAAGAAACCCAGCGCCGCTCCCGCCAATCGCACCATAGACGTCACCTGACTCGATGAGGCTCCTGATCTTCAGTAACGGCAGTAGCGGGAGGCGGGTTTAGATCAAAACCGCCCCCGATGCCCACGCATGAGTTATCGGAGCTTTTTCACAGAAACATGTTCACCACTCGGGCGAAGAGGCTCTGCTCGGCCTGGGGCTGGCCGATCTCGCGGGACAACCTGGAGGCCAGGGCCATCAGGCAACTGGCAGCGACGCAGCGGGGATAGCGCAGGATCAGGGGGTAGCGCTCCCGGATGGCCGCGGGAACGTGCTCATCCCGAAGGATGTACCCGCAGTCCATCACGGCAAGCTGGAGGAAGCGGGCGGCGACGCCGGAGATCCGCTCGTAGACGTCGCGTCCCTCCCGCCGGCTGGCGACGTTGTTGACCAGCAGGCCGATGCCGCCCGGCTCGTCGGCGGGCGTCGGCCTCGTGCGGGACAAGTGCGGAAAGACCTTGATCATCGCGTAGGCGTCCGTGAGGGACGTCGGCTCGGGTGTGGTCACGACGAGCACGGTGTCGGCCGTGGCCGCGAAACCCAGAACGTTGCGGGAGATGCCCGCCCCGCAATCCAGAATGACCACGTCGTACCGGGCTTCGATCTCCTGCATGGCCGCCATCAACTGGTGCCGCTCGAATTCCGACAGGTCCGCCAGTTCGGCGATGCCCGATGAACCCGGCGCGAACGCCACCCCGCCTGGGGCCTCGATCACCACGTCGCCGAGCCTCCGGCGACCCTTGAGCACCTCGGACCACGTGCCGCGGGCCTGGACGCCCAGCACGATGTCGGCGTTGGCCAGGCCCATGTCCATGTCGAACAAGATGACACGATGCCCGCGGGCGGCCATGGCGATCGAGAGGTTGGTGGCGATGAACGTCTTGCCCACGCCGCCCTTGCCGCTGATGACGGTGATGACGTGGCAGGAGGCGCGCTTCGGCGCCTCGGCGGACCGGTCACCGGCCACCAGTTGCCGCAGCCGGCTGGCCTGGTCCCCTCGTCTCACGAATCGGCTGAAATCCGCCATGATGAATGCGTATGAAGGTGTAAACGTATGAACGTGTGAACGGAGAAGCCTTCTTCGTTCACACGTTCATACGTTCATACGTTCACACGTTCATACTCCTCGTCACGCCAACGCGTCGACCGAAGACGGCCGCGTCTTCGGCGGTTCCGCCGCTTCCGCCGCTTCCGCCCGCGGACCGGCGATGTTCAACACCATCTCGGCGATCCGGCGGCGGCTTCCGACCTCGATGTCGTCCGGCACGTCCTGGCCGGTGGTCAGATACGACAACTGAACGTCGAGCCGGTGGGCGATGTTCAGGATCACGCC
>JACQVT010000144.1 GCA_016209665.1 Planctomycetota bacterium
CATCGGGGTGGGGACGGGTCTGGCCCTGGCCTCGTATCCGACGCACGCGAACGTGGTGGGCATCGACCTGAGCGAGGGGATGCTGCGGCGGGCCCGGCGGCGGGTCCAGGAGCACCAGATGAACTGGGTGCAGCTCGCGCTGGGCAACGCCCTCGAGCTGCCGTTCCCCGACGACGCCTTCGATCACGTGCTGCTCAGCCACGTGGTGACCGTCGTGAGCGACCCGGTCAAGCTGGTCGCCGAGACGCGGCGGGTCACCAAGACCGGCGGGCAGATCGTGATTATCAACCACTTTCGGTCGGCCAACCGGTTCTTCGGGGCGATCGAGAAGATGCTGTGCCCGTTGTGCCAGCACTTGGGGTGGCGGAGCGACCTGGGACTCCAGGAACTGGTCGAGCAGACGGGGCTGGAGGTGGATTTCCGGTACAAGCTGGACAACGTGGATCTGTTCCAGACGGTGTTCATCACGAACCGACCCGCGGGGGTCCGGGAGCGACAGACGGCGGCCGCCTGACGTCACGCCCGTTTTGCTCAAGCCGCGATCTCCATTGCCGCAACCATGAACAAGCGGGGTGTGCACTCAATGTATCGATGCGGGATTCTCATCGTTGTGGCGGCGCTGATCGGCGCGGTCGCGGCCGGCTGCCAGGACTACAAGTGGCAGTGGAGCTTCGAGTCGCCCGAGCAACTGCAGAAGACCGAGAAGCAGGCCCTCGACGAGGGCAAGATGGTCCTTCTTTTCTACAAGTGGTACCTCGACAGCGACGCGAACCGGATGCACGGCGAGGTACTCGCCGACAACCGTGTCGGCGCCCTGTTTGCCGACACGCTGAACATCGTCATCGACAAATCGGCGGGCCCGGCCTACGAGCGATATCTCGCCAAGTACGGGGTCAGCTCACCGCCGGCGTGCATCCTGGTGGCCCCGGACGGCCGCTACAAGGTGTTCACCGGCTACATCCCTGCCGAGCGGTTCGTGGAACTGGTCAAGGCCGCCAAGGCCCAGTTGACCGAAGCGCCGCGGCGCACGGCTCCCAGCAAAGTAACACCTTGAATCGCCTGGAACCTGACGTGGGCCTTGGGCTGACGGCCGTCGATTTGGGGCCCCCCTCCGCTGATTCTGATGCGCGCCGGTTTCAGGAGGGTGTGGCAGGGTTCTGTGGGGGGTGTGTGGCCGCGCGCTCGGCTGGGTTCGTCGGGGGTCAGAATGCACGGTCGAGGACGACTGTGCCACCAACTATTGCCACGCCCGTTTCAGGAGGGAATGATCGCGGCGAGTCTTGTTGCCGCCGGCTTTTTAGGCTAATCTGCCCCGTTCACCGGGAAGCCCGGATCGCGTCCTTTCGGGCCCGCCCGGGAACGACTGAGAGGGTGTGTGAGAACCGTGGGGCTTGTCGGAACCGCGAGCGTGAGGGAGCGGGATTCTGCCCCCGGGCGTTGTTCGCCGCAGTCCGCTTCCTGACGGGCGCGGTTCGGAAAGGGCTTCTCGCACACGCTCTGAGCCCGGCTGGCGGCCGGGCCCAGGGAGCGAGACAGGTATGGAAGCCAGCATGAAGCGGGCCGCCGCGGGGCCACGGAAGGTCACGCCGACGGCAAGATCGGGGCAGCAGGGCGCCCGATACCGCCAGCCGAGCCGATGGCTGGTGGGCGTGGCCCTGCTGGCGATGGTGGGGTGCAAGCAGCAGGGCGGAACCGCCCCCAAACGCGAGGGGCAGACGGCCCGCCTGACCCCGCGGACGGTGCCCTACCTGACCGGCGTGGCCGTGCCGTCGGGTTTCTCGATGAACAAGCGGGGCTCCGACACCCGCGAGTCGGGCGGCGTGCGGTTCGCCCGGCACGAGTACGCAGGCTATGCCGACCCCCATGCGATTCAGGAGTTCTACAAGGAGCAGATGCCCCTGATGGGCTGGCGCGAGATCAGCGCCCAGGAGGTCAAGGGGAGGATTTCGATCCGGTTCGAGAGCGGCAACGAGGAGTGCACAGTGATGATCGAGCCGATCGTGTTTTTCAGCCGGACCGAGATCCAGGTGATCGTCAATCCGTTCAACCGGAACCCGTCGGAGCCGCCGCCGAGGCGTCCCATGCCATGAAGCAAGCCAGACGAAAAGAACTCAAGACCAACGAACTGAGCATCTACCTGCAGCAGATCCGCGACGCGGCGACCCGCCACGCGAACTACATTTTTGGCGGCGTGGTGGTCGTGGTGGTGGTCCTGGTGATCGGTTTGTACGTGCGGCACAATCGACACGCGGTCGAGGCCGCCCGATGGAGTGAATACGAACAGATTCAGCAGGCGGCCGCTCAGGGAAAGGCGGACGCGCTGGATCGCGCGGCCAGCCTGGTCAACGACGCGGGCGCCGACTCGAGGCTGGGGCCGCGGGCGGCCGAGTTGTACGCCGGCTTGGCGTTCGACAAGGCCATGCGCATCTCGCCCCTCGGCGGCTCCTCGGAAAGGGCAGCCCTGCTCGAGAAGGCTCGTGACGGATACCAGAAGTTGATCGACACCTACGGCGACCGCCCGGCGGTCGTGGCCCGTGCACGGCTTGGTCTGGCCGCGGTGGCCGAGACGCTCTGCGTCGATGGCCGGGGCGATGCCGAGGCGGCCGGCGAGCAGTACCGCAAAATCGTCGACGCCGGCGTCGCCCCCTACGCCGACTTGGCCAAACAGCAGCTCGACACCCTCGCCGAGCGCACGCGCAAGCTCCAGATCGTCGCCACCCGCCCGGCCGAGCCACCGAGCACCGCGCCGGCGACTTTGCCGGCGTCCGGTTCGCCGCAAGCGGAGACCGCCCCGGCCGTCGCCTCCGAGGCGCCTGCATCCGCACCTGCGCAAGCAACTCAACCTTGATGGCGTCGGCTCCGAATATGGGCCGTCTTCGGGGGGCGGGCATCCTTGCCCGCCTTGTTGACCATCGACCGCGAAGAAGGCGGGCAGGGATGCCCGCCCCCCGGGGAGGGTGCATGGCCGTAATTGCGCGCCCGAGACCCCCTGGC
>JACQVT010000145.1 GCA_016209665.1 Planctomycetota bacterium
GCCTCGGCGATCCAGGCCGCATCGGGCAGCACCGTACGCAGACGCTGCAAGACCTCGATCGCCCGGCGACACTCGCCCCGGGCGACCACGCCTGCCGACTTCACACACATCTCGTACGCGCCGTGAAGTTCAGCGAACTCGACCGACCTGCCGCACAGCGGCGCCGCCACGTCGAGCAGGTGGCTGGCTTGATCGAGTCGGCCCTGGTTCAACGCCAACCGCACGCAAGCGGCGATCCCGGTACACGCCCGCGCGATCAGATCCGTCAGGCTGCTGTTGGCTGAGTGCAGCTCGCGGGCCTTGGCCAGAGCCTCGACCGCCCCCGCCCAGTCCTCGCGCTGCAAGGCATCCTCTCCGCGCGCCAAGAGTGTCTCCGCCTCCTGCCGCCGGGCCACCGCCTCACCCTGCAGCACGTCGACCCGCATCGTGCCGTCGATGCCCTCCAGGCAGCGCTGGCCGATGGACAACTCACCATCGTGAATGCGCTGGCGGGCGGCCCCGATCGCCCCGGCGTGGCGGCGGTCGCGCTCCTGCTTCGCTGCCGCCGCCTCAGCCACGGCCGACTTCAGCTCCGCCACCTCGGCCAGATTACCGGCGAGCGCTGCGGCCTTGTCGCAGTCCGTCGACGCCAACGGCAGTCGGCCGGCAGTCAGGTGCTCGCGACCGCGGCCGACCAGAGCCCGGGCCAGTCGCCCGATCAGGTCCTGCCCCCGGCGGTGCATCCGCACGTCGGCCGCCCGGGCCAGATCGAACGCCTCGTCCAGCCGACCATCCTTCAGGGCCGTCTCGGCTTGTCGCATTCGCAAGATCAACACGGATCGACCCTCAATTTTGCGGTCTCAGAAGACACCAGTATACCCCCAGACCCGCTACAGGCCGGTTAGAATCCGGGGTGTTGTTTCTACCCCCGGAGGTCAGTCCCTGCCGGCGCGAGAATCTTGTGTGGGACCGGCATCTTGCCGGTCCGAACGACCGGCAAGATGCCGGTCCCACAAGTATGAGAGAGCCTCAATCCTTGCCGGCCGGCGCGAACACTACGGACCCCACCGGCTGAGTCGCCGGGGCCTGCTCCGCCACGGGGGCCGCGGCGGGCCTGCCCTCGTCGGAGAGGTATTCATCCACCTGCGAGACCAGGTCCGCCTCGTTGACGGGGTCGATGGTCATGGGCTGGACGAACCTCGCCTCGTGAGCCAGGACGCGCTCGGCCACGTCGAGCCGCTTCTTGACCTCGCTGATCAGACGCTCGGTCTGGGCCAGCTTGCTGTTGTCGATGTTGACCGTCGAGCCGACGGAGGCCGCCTTGACGAGCCGATACTGGCCGGCCAGCGACTCGATCTGGTCTTCCAATCGGGTCTTCTGGGCCCGCGTGCGGTCGAGGACGGCGATGGCCCCCTGCAGGGACTTCTCGCGGGTTTCCAGCAGCCGGCGCTTGCCGGCCATGACCATTTCGGCCTCCTTGAAGCGGTCGAACTGGCGGGCCAGTTCATCCTTGACCTGTTCGCGGCTGTAGCTCTGCCCGCCGACGACGTAGCTGACCTGCTGCACCGTGAGCATGTCCCGCAGCTTGGCCACGCGGGTCCGCTCGGCGGCCAGGGCCGTCGTCCCCTGCTCGATGTCGGCCTTCAACCCTGCCACCTCGACCTCCTCCTGGGCGATCAGCCGGACGTTCGCGTGCATCTCGGGGATGATCTCGTCCAGCATGTCGCGGGCCCGCTTCAGCTCGAACTCGATGGGCACCGCGTCCTTGACCGCCACCTGCACGCTGTGAGCCGAGCTGCGCAGGTAGCTGATCGCATCCGTCCCGAACAACAGCCCCCCCACCAGCGCCAAGCCCGCCACACCGACCGCCCCATACTTCACTGCCTTGAGGATCATTGTAAGTCTCCTTGTCCCAATGACTTGTGTACACCTGGGCAACATCGGCCACCTCGTGGCCACAGGCGGGTAGTCGAACGCCCACAGGGAATGTTGCACAAGATGTGCCGAGGTGGACGTTGATGCCGCCGAGCGTCCCGCGTATAACTATTGTATATACCGACGGGAGGTCTCACATGACCAGCGTTCTCAGGAAGTGGGGCAACAGTCTAGGGCTGCGGATCCCCAAGAGTCTGGCCGAACAGTTGAACGTCCGTCCAGGAACAACCGTTCAGATCACGGCCCGGAACGGTCAAATTGTGATCACACCGGCCGCGCCGACCTACCGCCTGGATGAGATGCTGAAGAAGATCACTCCAAAGAATCTGCATCGGGAAACGGACACCGGGACCAGCCAGGGGAACGAGGTATGGTGATGCGGGCGGCGTACGTCCCGGATCGCGGCGATCTGGTCTTCCTGGACTTCACGCCGCAGGCGGGGCACGAGCAGGCGGGTCGGCGTCCGGCCCTTGTTTTGTCTCCTCGCGCGTATAACGGCAAGACGGGCTTGTGCCTGGCGTGCCCGGTCACAAATCAAGTCAAGGGGTACCCATTTGAGGTCCCGCTCCCGGCCGGCTGCATGATCACGGGGGTAGTGTTGTCCGATGATGTGAAGAGCTTCGATTGGCGGGCCCGACGGGCTGAACTCAAGACCCGAGCGCCCGCCTACGTGACCGGCGAAGTGGTCACCAAGCTGGCTACGCTGCTCACTTGAACCAGGCTCAACGGGGGTCAAACCACTTGCGGATGAACGGCCAGGCGCCGTCGCTGTAGTAGCGGTGGCCGCCGTCGCCGACGTACAGGCCGCAGCGGTCCTCGGCGCCGGCGACGCGATAGATCGCGCGAAGCTGCTCATGAGACTTGCGGACGGCGGCGAGCGGGAAAATGCGGTCGTCTCTACCGGCGATGGCCTGGAAGGGACGGGGCGCGATCAGGCCGGCCACATCCCACATCTCGCCGAGCCGCAAAAGGCCGGGGACGTAGTTGCACTCGCAGTGGAAGATCGAGCCGATCGAGTCGCGAAACGTGCAGAAGTAGCAGCTCGGCACGGCCACGCTGATGCGCTCGTCGCACGCGGGAGCGAACACGCTGGTTGTACCGCCGCCGCTGTTGCCCGTGATCGCGATGCAACGTGGATCGACTTCGTGCCGGCGGGTTATCCAGTCTATGATGCGGGAGATGTCCCATACGCGATAGCCGATCATCGTCCGGCCGAACAGCATCGCGTGCATCAACTCGGTGCGGCAGGACTTGATCTGCCCGGCGGTGCGGTCGTCGGCCCGGCGCGTCTCGCCGAAGCCGCGGCTGGTCGGCAGGACCGCCAGATACCCCTGGCGGGCGGCCTGCACCGCGATGTCGCGCTGGCCCTCAACGATCGAGGCCCGGGCCTTGTCGTCCTTGGCCACGCCGATATAAACCTCCGGATCGTTGTGGCCGTGCGGCGTCAGCACCAGCCGCTGCGGCCGGGCGACCGGCTTGTCCGGTAGGAGCACCCAGATCGGCAGCGGCACGTCCGGCTCCGTCCACAGGTACCACTTCTCCTGCGTATAGCCGTCTTTCTGCACCCGCTCGGCCCGCTCGGCTCGATGGTCAAACCGGATTTCCTGCTCCATCGCGGTCAGGCCAAGAACCCCGCGCAGCCGCGGACGCAGCGCCTGCTGCCACGCCGCCAGTTCACCCGGCGTCCGAGCCTTGAACTCGAACTCGCGCGGCGTGCGGTCGAACAGCCCCAATGTATTCTGCTGGGCATCGTAGGCCGGCGTCGAAGTTGGAGCTGTCGCCGCCGGAGCGGTCCCGCCGCTGGGCACGACCCGCCCAGCCACGGCCAGTGGGCCGGCCAGCCAGCCCCCCACCGTGCTGGCGAGAAACGATCGACGGTCGATCGGATGCGCGGACATGGTCACCTCCCTGGGGATGCCGCTGACGCCGGCAGTGGCGGGGTTCCCGAACACTCGGCCAGTTTTCCCGGAACAAGTTCCTCGCGGGGGAATCTAACAGCCCAGGGGGACCTGTACAACGGCCCGATGCGGCCCGGCGGCCTGCCTGGGCAAGGCTATCTCGGGCCTCGCGTCACAGGATGCATATTGAACCGGGCCCTTTCTCGATGGCCCCTGGGGAGTTCAAAATGATGGCCGACATGTCAATATCCCATCAACCGCGAACAACTTCATTGCTCCGGACCTTGATCCTCACCGCCGCGGTCGGTCTCGGCGGCGCCGGTTCCGCCCATGGCCTCGGGCAGGAGGAGTTCGGCCCTTCCGATCAGGTCAGTTCTTCCTCCGACTGGCCGGTAGGCGTTCGAGAAGTCCTGGTTCACCCATCACGCGTTTACTCGTTCTGGGTCAACGGCAATGAACAGGCGTACTTCGAAGGCGACCTCGACGCCATCAACGAGGTCATCGACCTGTACTCTAAGATCCGGATGAAGGACCACGACCTGATTGTCCTTCCCGGCACCGGCGAGGCCCGGTCGTTCTCCGGTCAGACGGTCTATTACATGCTCGGGTTCGAGGTGCCGTCCGGAATCTACCTGCACCACGCCATGGAGAAGGCCAAGACCGGCCTGTACACGCTGACGCCTCGTCTCACCCTCAAGACCGATAGCGATCTGGCCAAAGACCTCGACCGAATCAGGATCCCCGGCAACATCACCTTGAAAGCTCTCCCTTACGAGCCGGCCGACTGCATCAGGACGCTGAAATCATCGGACCGGTACGACCAATCCTTGGCCGCGCGCAGACTGGGCGAAATCGGGCCCCCGGCGGTGGAGGCCGTCGGCGACCTGATCGAGGCCCTGGACGACACGTATGAATACGTGCGGGCCAACGCTGCCTGGGCCCTCGGCCAGATCGGCCGACGCGACGACACGGTGATCGGGGCCTTGGAGAAGGCGGCCAAGGACGAGAACGACTCCGTTCGCAAGAACGCCGCCGAGGCCCTGAGCATCCTCGAGAGTCCCGCCGACCCGGCCGATCTGGCCCTGCGGCAGCAGGTAGCGGACTTCCTTAAGCAGCATCCGCAGAACGCCCCGACCACTCGGCCGGCGTCGACGAGTGAAGTCCCGGCGATCGCGCCGGCCCAGACGCGGCCGACCCTAAAGCCGGGCGAGTTGCCCACCGCCGCCGACCTGCTGGCGAAGCTTCGCCGGTTCGACGACCTCTACCGCGGCGGGTTCACCGCCAGCGGCACACACTCCGCACCCTCCTCCTCAGGGTATCCGGTCACCACGAAGTGGCTGCTCACCATGGGCGACGGCAGGCTTGTACTCGTGCAGCGTCCCCTGCCGGTCGCCGACGACGCGGCCACGAAGCCGGCCGATCGCAAGTCCGGCGTCGGCAATGGACATCCCGACCCCGCGTGGTCGAACCAAGAGACGGAGAACGTCATCTTCACCGGTCCTGCATTCATCGCCCAGCGTCAGGTCCACCGGATCGTCACCCCCGACCACAAGGACGGCGTCGATTCGACGACCGTCAGCCTTGAGAAGCCGGGAACCACCTACGACTTCCTCGTCGGCAAGGTGCTCTGGACCACGGGCCGCGGTTACGCCAACCGCATTGACGAAATCACCGAGATCAAGCCGGGGCCCGACGGACTGATCAGGGCAAAGGCCGGTGGCTCGCGAGGATCGCCAGGGGAAAGCTGGGAACTCCTGGTGGACCCGCGGGCCGACTACATGGTGAGATCGGCCAAACTCTTCCGTCGCGGGCAAACCGAGCCCTGGGTCGTCGTGACCAACTCCGGCCTGCGGCGGAGCGAGGGCCGCTGCCTGCCCGAACGGGCGGTCTGGACGATGGGCTCGATGGGCACCGACGTGCCCTACACGTTCGAGACCCTCTCGGCCAAGCCCGACCTCGACCTCATCCACGAGACCGAAGCCAACATGCAGGCCCGGCCGAAAGGCACGGCAACCGTCATGGACAGCCGGCTGCGTCCTGATGTCAACACGACCTACCGTGACGATCGAATCGATGTTTCCAAGGTCGTGGAGCACAACGCCCAGGAAGGCGCTGACGTGGAGTCCTCCCGCCAAGCGGCGGAGGATTTCGTGCTCGCGGTCAGCGAGGACAACGACGAGGTTATCGCCGATCTCGTTCAACCCAACTCGCCGGCGACCCGAAAGCTCAAGCAACTGAAACAACTGGCCGGCATCCAGAAGCTGCGCCTCCGAAACGTCCATCTCGCGGACGGCGTCGCCCTCATCAGCACCTCCAGCGTCGGCACCGCTCCTCAAGGAGGCCCGCTCCTCATCCGCATGACTCAGCACGACGGCAAATGGCTGATTGATGACATCGACCTGAACGTCGCCGACTCGGTCACCC
>JACQVT010000014.1 GCA_016209665.1 Planctomycetota bacterium
CCGCGGCGGGGTATTCGGTGCAGCTTCTGGGACGAACAGGAGAGTAACCACGATGGGGTGATCCTGGATGCCTCACACGACGGGGTCCACGTGCGAGACATCGCAGACGCCAAGGTCCGCCTGGTTCCGCTCGACCACGTCGAGCTGTTGTGTGCGGCCCAGGGCGAGTGAGGGATGAAGCTACAGCGGCAAGGCCCGCGCCGGCCGGGTCAGGTCGGATCGGCGGCGGTAGTCCGCACGTCGATCGTGAACGGGGGGGGTAAGGGGTGTACACATGGCGACGGTCTACAAGCGTAGTTACGTAACCAGGGATGACGGCGGGCACACTGTCCGCCGGCGGTGTCCCACGCACACCGTGAAGTGGCGGGACGATCGGGGCTTGCACCGGATCCGCGCGTACAGCGACAAGGCGGCGAGTATGGAGTTGGGCCGGAAGGTCGATCTGCTCGTGGCCCTACGTCAGCGACACGACGGACCAGACGCTGAGCTGACGGCTTGGCTCGCGAAGCTGCCGGAAAAGGTGCGGGCGGACCTGACGAGACACGGCGTCCTGGACCCGCGGTCGTTGCTCCGTAAGGAGCCCATCGGCCGGCACGTCGATGACTGGTCAGCGGACCTGGAGACATGCGGCCGGGATGACATCTACTGTGAGGTGGCGACGTCCCGGGTGCGCCGGCTTGCAAGCGACAGCGGATGGAAGACGCTGGCCGATGTGACCGCCGACAGCTTTGGGGCATGGCGATCGGCCAGAGCGGGCAAGCTGTCGGCCCGGACCCTAAATCACTACTTCGAGGCCCTCCGGGCGTTCCTCAATTGGTGTCGACGGCAAGGGCGGATCGACTTCAACCCCGTCGCCGGCGTGGTCAAGGTGGACCAACGCGGTAAGGAAGCCCGCCGGCGACGGGCGTTGACCCTCGACGAGCTGGACCGGCTGATCGCCAAGACCCCGCTGGATCGGGCGTTGCTCTACAAGGTCACGTTCTACTGTCAACTGCGGCGGGAAGACGTGAAGCAGCTTCGGTGGGCGGACGTGAACCTCGAGATCCTGCCGCCCTGCCTGGTGACGCGGGCGGCGGTCAGCAAGGGCCGGCGGGAGACGCGACATCCGCTCCGGGCGGATCTGGCCGACGAGCTGCGGGCGTTCAAGCCCCGCTGGGCGCGGCTGACGGACCTAGTGTTTCCGGCGGGGCCGCCCCGCGTGGCAAGGGGGTTCAGACGCGATCTGGAGGCCGCTGGCATCCCGTACAAGGATGAGCTGGGCCGACAGGCGGACTTCCACAGCCTGGGGCGACAGACGCCGAATACCGTCATGGCCAACACGGGCGTGGCCCCGCGGATCGCTCAGGAGTTGATGAGGCACAAAGACATCCGGCTGACGATGGGGGTGTACACCGATCCCGTGCTCTTAAACAAGGCAGCGGCTGTCGAGGGCCTGCCCGTCATCGGCAAGGGTAAGCACCTGGACCGCGAGGCTCGGACGATCAAGCTGAACGGGACCGACGGCGGGCCGGTCGATGGCGACTGTGTCCAAAATTGTGACCACGCGGGTGTCGGAACGGGTAAGAACCAAGCCTCTGACGGCACCGAGCTTACGTCTGATCGTGGTAAAGGTGACGCGAATTGGCGGAACAGGCGAGGTTCACGAACACCGCGTAAAACAAGGCGATCTGGCGTATCGGTGTCGTCCGCTGACGTGGCAGAAGTGCCAATTAGCGGACACTCGTACAGTGCTTCCGGCCAGGGTTCGAGTCCCAGCGCCCTCAGTCGACCCACCCTGGCCATCGACATCTCCGTCACCAAGCCGAACCGGCGTGGGAGCTTGCGGACCGGGGGGAAAATCAATACCGGATGACGATCGAGGAGGGGCCGGCGTCCGCTGGCAGGGCGATCCGCTCGGCCGTCGCGTCGAATTGCGTCCACTTCTGACCGTTGAGCTGCACGGCCTGGATCTTCGCGTGGTCGGGCAGCCGGACGTGGAGCCAGATGTTTTTCGGCGGGTTCCGCGTGGGGGGCGTGACGTTCGCGACCACTGTCCTTGGTTCATCCCCCGCCCGCAGCGTGTAGGCCACGGGGCCGAAGACCGAGTTGATGCGGTCGACCTGGATGCCCGGCCCCGACGCCAGCCACCGCCGCGGCGCCCCGACCGCCAGCAGCAGATCGTCGCCCGATTCGAGCACCAGGGCGTCTCGCACGCGGTTGACGAACCGGGCTTCGTCCGGGCTCTTGTAGAACGGCCCGCTGGCGTGCCGCCATTCGCGGTACTCCTCGGTGAACGTATGTACCTCCGGATAGAGGCACGCGGCCATGCCGTTGTACAGCCCGCGGATGGCCGCCGGCGTCTCGCCGCGCAGGAGGTATGCAAAGATCGGGTTCTGGAGGTTCGACTGGAACACCATGCCGCCCTGGCTGAACCAGTAGGCGTCGTCGGTGAAGCCGTGCACGTTGAACCCGCCGGCACTCGACAGCGTCAGGTTGTCCTCCCAGTCGTCGAGGATCCACTCGGCGATGGGCTCGTGCACGTCGAACACTTGCAGGTTGAGCAGGATCATCGGCCCGTACAGCACTTCGCGGGTCGCGCTGAGCCGGTAGCAGGGCAGCATGTCGGGCTTGCCATACCGGCTGTAATACTGCACCCGCAGCGGCCCGAAGCAGCGAAAGCGCTGGCCGCACCGCGTGGGCACGTAGGGCGAGTATGTGCCGTCGCGCATCCGCGTCACCGGCGCCAACTCGCTGCAGCGGAGCACCGACCGCCGCAGATCGTCGCGGTAGGTCTCGGCCTGTCGGCGGATCTTCTCGGCGTCGGGATGCCGAAGGTCCGCCATCGCGGCCGCCGTCTCGATCATCCCCGCTGCGCAATAGGCGTTCACCGCGTACCAGTAGCCCCAGTCGCTGTTGTCCTCGAGGTGCCCGGCAGGCAGCAGGCCATACTCCAGCACCTTCTCGCCGGCCGCATCCGTCCGGCGGGTGGCGGCACGCTGCCGCTCGATCCACTCGATCGCCTTGAGCATCCGCGGCAACGTCGCCTCCCGCCAGGCCGCATCCCGCGTGTAGAAGTAATGCCGGGCCAGGGCCCACAACACCGTGCCGTGATCGAGCCCGTAGTTGCTGGCCGTGTAGTCGTACTCGTCGTCGACCTTGGCCCCGTGGAACACACCGTCGTAGGGTCCGGGGTAGTTGCCCGGGAATGACCGCGTGCCCTGCAGCTCCGTCAGCGTCTTGAGGTATTGTCCGGCCCGCTCGGTGTCGCCCAGAGCGTCCAGCAGCAGCGTCTGAAAGCAGCACTCGTTCGCGAACACCTGGTAGCCGTAGCTGGCCGCCGGCACCATGTACAGGCCGCTCTTGGGGTCTTTGGTGGTGCTGATGTGGATGTGCGGCACGACGAAGCGGGCCACGTGGTTGAACTCGGCCTCCGGCGTCGTGAACCGCGTGGTCCTGTCGATGAGCCCGCGCCAGTAGTCGGCCACCCGTCGGCGCTCGCGGTCGTAATCCAGCGATTCCATCGCCGCCGCCTGGGCGTCGTCCAGGTCGCTGACGAACGGAACGTACAGGAGGAGGTCCTCGGCCGCTCCCGGCGCCACGTCCAACTGCGACACCACGCTGCCGTTCTTGGGTGCCTCGGTGGCAGCCCGGGCGGGCGGCCGAATCACCATGCGGAGTCGCCGGGAGTCGGACCCACCGTACACGCGACGGCCCTCCAGTTCGAGATCCTCGTGCTCCTCGATGGTCAGCACACAGGCGGCCCGCGCCGGCTTCACGCCCGGGTTGCGGACCCGTAGTTGCATCATGAGCGCGGCCGGCGTCTGCTCGCTCCGCCGGGGATCGTTCGGGTCCAGCGGTCCCGTCAGCAGCGTGGCGAAGGCTTCCTGCTCGTACGTCAGTCCATCCTGCTCCCAGTGGTTGGCGACGATGGGCAGACAGTCCTCGGCGACCGAAACCTTCGCCCGGCGGTCCTCGCGGTAGTAGGGCTGCGTGGCCGCGCCGTCGATCCGCATCGTCCCCACGCGGAACCGGATGACGTCGCCTTTCCATTGCAGCCGCTTGAGTTCCGCCCCTTTGGCCTTGGTCTGGCGCTTGCTGATAAACATGTCGCCGCCGTATTCGACGGCAAACTTCTGCCAGCTCGCGTCGGCGGCCACCGGCAGGTAGACCTTGTCTCCGTGCTGCCGCACCCAGGGGTCCTGGGGCGGAATCTCCCGGCTGGCGCGCTCGAACGTCTGCTCGGGTTCAAGGCGAATCTGCTCGCGGATGGTCCGGCCGCGCGGGGGATAGTCGGGCGAGAAATGCCGCGGCTTGTCGGCCTTGTTCACGACGACGTGCATGTCGGGCACGTAGATCGGCCCGCGATCGAGGTCCAGCGGGCTGAACGAGAACGTCCGCGGCTCGTCGCCCCGGGCACTGTGCGCGGTGTTCCAAACCGTCACGACCGTGATGTCGTACGAGCCGGGCGGCGACGGCTCCGACACCAGCAACTCGGCGATAATGCCCTTAGGTTCGGTCGGCCGGACGTTCTTCCAAGCGCAAGGTGCCTCGAACGTGTCCGCCGGGCCGAAGTTCCACGGCTTGACCGAGCCGATCGTGCCGTCCCGGATTTCCAGCCGACCGCTCCACGTCGCCGGGTCCGCCTCGCCGGCGCCGAACTCGATCCGCAGCGCCAGCGGCTGGAGGACCGATTCCGAATGCATCGCCAGCGAGTCGATCCGCGGTGTCCCGGTCGGCAGGACGAGACGCACCTTGAGCGTCCGGCGGTAGTCGACCCCGGGCAGGTTGCCGGCCAGCTTGTTCTCGTCGTGGGCGAGCGGCCTGAACGTGAACACGTGTTCGTCGTCGCGCACGGCGTGGTCAAGCCGGGCGGTCAGCCAGCTCCCGCGCCACAGGTCGTCTTGGGGGTCCTCGATGGCCGGCATCTTCGGCGGGTCGGGCGGCCACGTCCGTGCCCAGTATTGGACACGGATGGCGTCCGCATCGACGGCCCCCGCGAACCGGGCCCGGATTTCGCGCACGTCGCGCTCGTCCTGCCAGACGACGCCCACGCCCCAGGCGTCCGCGGGCAGGTCGGCCACCGCCGCCGCCGGCACCGCCTCGGCCCTGGGCGACGTCCAACTGACCAGCCGGCCCACCGCCACCAGGTCGAGCGCCGCCCCAGCCCGCGCTTGCCCGGTCGCGCCGAGGGCCAGCGGTCCGAGGGCGATCGCGGCGAGCGGCAGCAGTACGCCGGACAGGACTGCATGATGTTGATCGCTCATACGCCACCGTGGAGGCGGAAAGTGTTTGCCTGGTGGCCGCCGTGTACGCCGCGTCCAAGCCGGCCGCCCACCCAGCCATACCGCAACGAAACAACCGATAGCCCGCTTTGCGCCGAAGCAAGCGTCAAATATACGGGGATGTGACCCGCGTCGGAGAAGCTGGCCTTGCGTCCCTCGCACATCGCCAGCACCGTGCCCCGGGTGGTCACGACCATCGCGGGGATGCGGTAGGCGGTGTAGCCGTCCCGGCCCGAGACGAACAGATCGCTGCGTTCGATCCCGTCGGCGTGCAGCGTGGTCCTCGCCCGCCGGGCGTCGACCGACACCGGGTCCTGCGCCCGGCCGGCTTCCCCGCGTACCCAAGCGGCCCCCGGCCCCAAGGCGACGAACGCGACGACCACTCTCAACCACTCGTACCGAACATTCCGTGAGATCACCGGCACCGCCTCCCCTTCGCGGCGGGGCCATTATTGATTGGCCCCGGGCGGAAATCAAACTAAACTATCCACGGTTGGCGGTCTTGATCAGCAGGCTGGCACAGGGTTGCCGGGGTGCGTGACAGTCTCGTGACCGAGAAAACCGCGCGTGGGCCGTGCTACGCCCAAGGGCTGCGCTCTGGCGAGTGGCCCGCGGTCTTCAGACGCGGGGGGCCGATCCCGATTTGTGGGTCAGTTGCGGGAACGAATCATCGGCTCCCCCAGGTTCCGGAAGGACCTGGGCCACCCCCGCCGATACTGTCATGCGCGCGGATCACCGCCGTGAGCGCGGTATAGCGTGCCGGTTAGCCGGCATCGGTTCGCCCAACGGGCGGTTTCGGGGTTCGCGATGTGTGATTCAGCAGTCGTTCGTCCTCGGATGCGGCCGGTCGAGGCGTTCCCGGTTGAGCACGAAGGCGAGCAGATGGTCCTCGTTCAGGATCCCTGCGGGCTGGCCGACGCCGCTCTGGTGGTGTCGCCCGCGGGTTTCTTCGTCGTCGCCCACTTCGACGGCGAGCACGACCTGGAGCAGGTCCGCTCGGCGTTCGCGTCGCGGTTCGGCGACGAGCTGCCGAGCGAGCAGCTCGACCGGATGATCGAGCAACTCGACCTGGCCCACTACCTGGACAGCGACCGGTTCGCGGAGTTTTATCGGTCGCTGGTGGACGCCTATCGGGCGGCCCCGGCCCGTACGTCGCGCGACGCCGCGTCGTTCGGGGCCGAGGAGGACGGCCTGCCCGCGACGCTGGATCGGATGCTCGACGGCTGCCGCACGGACACACGATCGGTCGACGGCCGCCGGCTCGCCGGGCTGGTGGCCCCGCACCTGGACTATGCCCGCGGCGGTCTATGCTACGCGGCGGCCTACCGGACACTGAGCAAGGCGGGCGCGATCGAGCGAGTGGTGGTCCTCGGCACGAACCACTTCGGGCGAGCCGCTTCCGTCGTCGCCACGGGCAAAGATTTCGAGACACCGCTCGGCGTGACTCGAACCGACCGGGCGTTCCTTCATCGGCTGCGCGACCGTTGCGGCGTCGATCTCTGCGCGCATGAGTTCGACCACCAGCGGGAACACTCGGTGGAACTGCAAGTCCTGGTCTTGCAGCATCTGTTCGGTCCGGCGGCGTTCGAGATCGTGCCGATTCTGTGCCACGACCCCTGCGGTCCGGACGGCGCCGGGCCGGGCGACGGCGTCGGTGTAGCTTTGGACGTATTTGGCAAGGCGCTGGGCGACCTCATCCAGGACGACCCCCGACGGACGTTGATCGTCGCCGGCGCCGACTTGAGCCACTTCGGCTTGCGGTTTGGCGACCAATGCGATCTGGATGCGACGTTCCTGGCCGAGGTCGAACACAAGGATCGCGAGGCGCTGGGAGCGGTGGTGGCCGGCCGGTCGGACCTGTTCATCGAGGGGGTCCGCGACCGCGGCAACGACACCCGGATTTGCAGCATCGGCTGCATTTACGCCCTGATGACGGCGCTGCCCGGGGCCCGGCCCGAATTGCTGCGATACCACCAGGCGGTGGACCGCGACAGCGGCACCGCGGTAAGCTGCTCGGCAATCGCCCTGTGGCAGCCGAGCTGACCGCGGCGACCCCTGACCGGCCGCGGTTGCCTCGGCGACCAACGGCGGCACAGCCGCGCGGCGTGTCAAGGGCGACCACCCGGCAACCGGCGCGAGCAACCTGCGGCATGGACCCCACATCCCGATACGCGGCACTCATCTCCGGGCGGACGCGAGGCGCGGGCGCCGGCATGGCCCGAGGCGGACTCCGCGTGTTGGCGTTCCTGTACGGTCGGGTGATGGCCGTCCGCAACGCCTACTACGACACGTGGGCCATGCCACAATGGCTCGACGTGCCGGTGATTTCGGTGGGTAACTTGACGGTGGGGGGCACGGGCAAGACGCCGATGACCGTCTGGCTGTGCGAGCGGCTGCTGGCCCGCGGCCGCAAGCCCGCCGTGCTCAGCCGGGGCTACCGTGCGAGCGAGGAGGGGATCGCCGACGAGCTGCTGGTGATCTCGCGACAGGTTCCCAAGGCGGTGGCCGTGGCCCACGCCGACCGGGCTCGGGCGGGACGCCTGGCAATCGAGCAGTACCAGGTCCGCTCGGCGATCCTCGACGACGGCTTCCAGCATCGTCGGCTGGGCCGCGACCTGGACATCGTGCTGGTGGATGCGACTCGGCCGTTCGGCTATGGCTACATCCTGCCCCGTGGATTGCTGCGCGAACGCATCGGCGGCATCCGCCGGGCCGACGCGGTCGTCATCACGCGGTGCGATCAGGCCGATCCGGATGAGATCGACGCCATCACCAGAGCCATCCGCGAGTGGGCCCGCGACGTGCCGATCGTCCGGGCGGTCCACGAGCCGGCCGGCTTCACCGATCTCGCGGGCCGATCGGTGGATAAGCCGCGAGCCACGCGGCCCGGATGTGTCGCCGGCATCGCCCGGCCGGATGCGTTCGTCCGCACCCTTGCCGGCCTGGGCCTGGCCCCGGTTGCGAGCACGTTCTATCCCGATCATCATGCGTACTCGACGGCTGAGGTGGAATCGCTCGCCGGTTGGATCCGCGAGCAGCGGCTCGACTGCCTGCTGACCACCGAGAAGGACGCGGTCAAGCTGGCCCGGCTGAACGCGGACTGGCCGGTGCCGGTGGTCTGCATCGCCGTTCGCATGAGGATGCTGGCGAACGGTGAGGCCGTCCTGGACCGGCTGATCGATCGGATGCTGCGCGAGCATGAGGAGCCCACCGAGGGCCAGGAGATGGACACCGATGGCCAGGAAAGCCAAGGCCGCCAGGGGTAGCAAACACAAGCCGCCTGCCCGCGGCGCCCGGCGCGCCGCCGGCGAGGTTTCGCGGGTCGCCCCCGAGAGCCCGACGCCGGTCGATCTATGCCGTCTGACCCTGCACTCGGTGCGCGACCGCGGCCACATCTCACAGATCGAGGCGTTTGCCGCTTCGCCTCCGCGCGGTGCGAGCTTCGCCGAGTGGCTGGAGTCGTTGCCGACGTTCCTGGGTGTCAAGCGATTGCGGGCGGCGGTGGATGCCATTGTCGCCGCCCGCCGGGCGGGCAAACCCGTCGCGATGGCGATGGGCGGCCACGTGATCAAGGTCGGCTGCGGTCCGATCATGATCGACCTGATGCGGCGGGGGGTGGTTACCGCCATCGCCTGTCACGGGGCCACCGCCATCCACGACGTCGAGGTCGCGATGATCGGAGCGACCAGCGAGGACGTGGCTGACACCATCCGCGACGGCCGGTTCGGCATGGTCCGCGAGACGATGGAGTTTTTCGCGGACGCCGCCGGCCTCGCCGCCCGCGAGGATATTGGCTGCGGCCGGGCGATCGGCCGGCTCGTCCGGGAACGGGCATTCCCGCACGCCGATTACAGCGTACTGGCCGCGGCGGACGAACTCGGCCTGCCCGCGACCGTGCACGTCGCGATCGGCACGGACACTGTCCACATGTCACCCGACATGGACGGCGCCGCCCTCGGGGCCGCGACCCTGCGCGATTTCCGCACGCTGTGCGGCGTGGTCGCGGCGATGGGGGATGAGGAGGGAATGGCCGGCGGCGTGTGGTGCAACGTCGGCTCGGCCGTGCTGCTGCCCGAGGTATTCCTCAAGGCCGTCGCGGTGGCTCGGAATCTGGGGGCCAATCTCGACAAACTGACGACCGTCAACCTCGACATGCTGCGGCACTATCGCCCGGCCCGGAACGTCGTCGGCCGGCCCGTCACCCCTGGCCGCGGCCACGACCTGGCCGGACACCACGAAATCCTCCTCCCGCTGCTGCGCCAGGCGATCATCGAGCAGTGGCCGTGACCTCTCGTTATAGCAGTTTCAGAAAAAGCGTAGCGTCCGGCGCCCTCGCCGGACGTCTTCTGGTAGCCGCGGCGCAGCGACCGGCGGGGGCGCGGGCCGCTACAGAAGACGTTGAGTTGCCGCAGTCCCGGTTGCCCGCGTTCCAGAGACCGCAAGGTCAGAACGTCCGCTTGGAGTCCAGCAGGATGCAAATGGGGCCGTCGTTCACGCTGGCCACGTCTATGTGGGCCCGGAACACGCCGCGGGCAACGGTCAGGCCCGTGCGCCCCAGCGCATCACACAGCTCGCGATACAGTTGCTCCGCCAGATCGGGCCGGGCGGCGGCGTCGAAGGAGGGACGCCGGCCCTTGCGGGCGTCGCCCTGCAGCGAGAACGCGCTGATGACCAGGATGCCGCCCCCGACCTCCCGCACGCTGCGGTTCATCTTGCCCGCGTCGTCGTTGAAGATCCGCAGGTTGGGGATCTTGTCGAGCATGTACTGGACGTCCGACGGCCCGTCGTCGGCCGCGACGCCCAGGTAGACGAGCAGCCCCGGCCCGATCGCGCCCACGACCGCACCGTCGACCGTCACCGATGCCTCGCAAACCCGCTGAACGGCCGCCCGCATAACGTCCTCACGTGCCGTATGTATGACCCATTGCGACCACGTGCTCGGCCACCAGATCCCGCAGCTCGGCCGGCGCCTCGACCTCCGCCTCCTTGCCGTAGCCCAGCACCCACCAGACGATCTCCAGAAGCCCGTCCACCCGAGCCTCGAACCGCAGCGAGCCGTCCGCGAGCCGCTGCACCTGCTGCGTGGGGTGCCAGAGCACCTCCTCGACGTTGCCCGCCACCCGCGGCGAGAACCTGACTCGCACGCCATATTCCCGGTCGCCGCGGATCATCTGCCAGGCGTTGCCGAAGTACCGCGCGAGATCGAAGTCCGGGTCCGGATCGAACGGCTCGCCCGTGGGCCGGGCGGCCAGAACGCGGTCCAGCTTGAACGTTCGCACCTCGCCGTGGGCCTCGCTGAACCCGATGACGTACCAGGCCCGGGCGATGAACGTCAGCCGGTAAGGGCGCAGCGTCACGCTAATGTCCCGGCCCTCGTGGAACGACTCGTAGGTGATCGCGGTCTTCTCGCGGTGGTAAGCGGCCTGCCAGATGCAGTCGAACGTCCTGCCCAGCCGCGACACGTCGGCGGTGGGGGTCGAGCGGTAGGCGACCGCCTCCACCACGCTGCCGCAGTAGTCCTGTATCTCGCGGGGCAGAATGCTCTCGATCTTCATCATCGCCGTGGCGATGGCGTCGTGGTTGGGCAGCGGCGCCGCCGTCCCCTGCTTGTGGACCAGCGTCATCAGCCCGAGGACCTCGGACAACGTCAGGTTGACCGGCGGAAGAAAGAAACTCTGCTCGATCTGATAGACGCGCCGGGCCCCATCGTATTTGACGGGGATGCCCACTTGCTTGAGGAGGCTCAAATCGCGGAACAGCGTGCGGCGGCTGGCCGGCACGGCGGCCGCCAGTTCGTCGGCCGTGAAGCCCTTGCCGGTCTGCAAGACCGTGACCAGCTTCAGCAGGCGATGGATGCGTTCGGGCGCCTTCACGCCGACTCCCCACGAAAGGACACTGGCCCCCCCCGCGGCACCGGCGATGGTGCGAAAGGCTCACCCCCGCCGCCAGGTCCAGACCGCCGCCGCCGCGCACACCAGCGTCAACACGATGAAGCGCCGCGGACCCGTCAGCGCGGCCGCCAGCAGGTACACGGCGGCGAGGATTCCGAACGTCGCCGGGACCACCCACGGGGGCATCGACCGTGAACCCACCAGGGTCGCGCCGGCGATCGCCGCCACCGGCGCGAGCAACGCTCCGCCGACGTAGGCCGGCTCGACGAAGGGCGTCCACCTCCGGCGTCGGCCGCACAGATGCGCTGCCACCAGCAGCGCCGCGGCCGCTCCCGCCAGCAGCAGCGGCCAGTACCGGAGGAAACCTACGTACAGCGCCGTGCCCGTCAGACGCACCACGACGAACGCAACCGTCGAGACGGCGGCGAAACTCGCCAGCCACGCGAGGGTCGCCTTGCCCGTCCGCACGGCCACCCACGTCAGGCTCACCACCAGCGTTCCCTCGGCCAGCAGGCCCCAAAGACACCGCCGGACCGAATCGTCCTGCACGTACACGAACGACAGCTTGGGCCAGAACGCCAGGTGGATCGCGACCAGTACCCCGATCGTCGCCAGCAGAAAGCTCACCCGCCGACACGGGCGGATCAGTCGCCCGGCCGTCGTCCACGCCCGGCCGGCGTCGAGCTGCTGGTGCCACACCTCCGCCAGCCAGTGCCAGAACGCGGTCATGACGGCCAAGCCCAGGACCGCCCGGCTGAAGACCGCCCCGAAGTACTCCGCCCGGCTCGCCGAGATCTCCGGCGTGTTCACCATCAGCACCGCCAGCACGCCCAGCGTGATCAGCCCCAGCCCGGCATCCGCGTAATCCTCGTGCCAGCGCCGGGCAGCCAGGGCCAACATCGCGCCGCCCGACATGAAGGCCGCCGCCGGCGTCAGCGGCGAGACGATCAACATGCTGCCCAGCACCATCACCATCGCCGCCACGATGCCCGCGCTGTACCCGAAGCCGGGCCAGGGCGGCGGCGGCCGCAACAGGTTGTCCAGCCGGTCCGGCCAGGCCGCCACCCGCCAATGATGGGCCAGCCGCCCCGCGATGCAGGTGAAGCCGGTCATGGCGAACGAAGCCCCGGCGACAAACGGGCTCACCCAGTCCACTGCCACCTCGCGCGAGATGCCGCCCACCGCCCGGACCACCGTCGCCGGTATCTGCAGGGCGGCCCACAGCGACATGAAGACCATCAGCCACATCAACGCCGTCATCAGGGCGCCGTTGCCCGTTCGCCACCAGGCGACGAGCGCCGCCACCG
>JACQVT010000185.1 GCA_016209665.1 Planctomycetota bacterium
GGCCTGCCCGGCCGCGAGATCACCATCGCCGAGCTGGCCCGGACGAAGGGCTACGCCACCGCCGCCTTCGGCAAGTGGCACCTCGGCTCCATCCCCGAGTGCCGGCCCAACGCCCAGGGGTTCGATCTGTTCCTCGGCCACTTCGCGAGTTGCATCGACTCGTACTCGCACATGTACTACGCCAGCGAGCCTTGGTACTACGATCTCTACCGCAACCAGGACGAGGTCTTCGAGGACGGCGTGCACATGACCGACCTCATCACCCGCGAGACGCTCAAGTTCATCGACGACCATCGCGACGGGCGGTTCCTGATCTACGTTTCCTACAACACGCCGCACTACCCGATGGTCTCGCCGGGCAACTACATCAAGATGTACGCCCACCTGCCCCGTCCGCGGCAGTTGACCGCCGCCCTGGTGGCCGGTATTGACGAATCGATCGGCCAGGTGATGGCCCGGCTCCGCGAGCGAAAGCTCCTCAACGACACGCTCGTCATCTTCGCGAGCGACAACGGTGCCCCCGACCCGTCGCTCCGCGGCGAGGGCGGCGGCAGCAACAGCCCCTACCGCGAGTACAAGCGCAGCCTGTTCGACGGCGGCATCCGCGTGCCCGGTGCCGTGAGCTGGCCCGGCATCGTGCCGGCGGGGGTCGTTTGCGGCCAGCCGGTGATCGGCATGGACATCTTCGCCACCACCGCCGAGGCCATCGGAGCGGACCTCCCCAACGACCGCACCATCGACGGCCGAAGCTGGTTTCCGCTTTTCAAGGATCGGTCGCGCCCCGTCCACGATGCGCTGTTCTTCGAATGGGCGGACCAGCACGCCGTCCGCATGGGCCGCTGGAAGCTGGTAGAAAACGGCCTCATGAACACGAAGGGCGCGCGGGACAACCGCGCCACTGGACAAGATTCAGTGTTCCTTGCGGACGTCACGTCCGACCCCGGCGAGACGCGCAATTTGCGTGCGGCATCTGCGGACGTCGCGGCACGGCTGTGCCGGCTCCACGAGCAATGGCGCGAGCAGATCGCCCGCGATCCGACCGCATCGCCCGATTTCAGCTCTCCGCCAAGATAGCCCACCCGCCGCCACCGATCGGTCCTCACGTTCTCCATCGCACCATTCTGTCGACGGAACGGCCCGTCTTTTTGTCGAAAATCTTGAAAAAACCGTTGACAGATACCGCCCCAAAGTGCTACCGTTCAGATGGAGGAGGCGGGAGACGTTCACCTCGCCCCCCGCACGTGGCTTCCGACGGGCGGTCAGCGAACAACTCGACCAGACCATTGGACTGCGGTGGTGTTGTTCTGACCCCGCGGAGAGTATCAGCGGCTCGTCACCTCCGGAGGGTGACCAAGTCGAAATGTCGGGCCAGGCGTCACGAAAGGAGGGACCAAACCCGCCTGGAGGTTTTCCATTTCGGGGAGCGGCCCGCGAGGGCCTGAACAGTCAGTAGAGGAGGAGAGATTATGAAGAAGGTGTTCTTGGTCTTGGGTGTTTTGGTTTGTACCTCGTCGGCGATGGCTTTGGTCTTCACGGAAGACTTCGAGAGCTACGCCACGAGTGGGGCGCCGAATCCAACCTGGACGGAGCCGCCGAGCTATGGAATCCTGCCGGTGACGACAACCGCCAATCACACGCCGGCCGGAAGCAAGTCCCTGTTGGTCAACAACAACTACGGGACCGGCAAACGCGGCGAGCAGCACACGTTCGGGATGACGCTCGTCGGTACGGACACCGACCCCGTGTCGTTGGACTACTGGATCCGAGCAAAGGACGGCGCGTCGCGAAGGAGGGGTGATGTCATCGTCATGCTCTCCATGGGCGAGGTGGGCACCGACTTCACCCTGCCCGCGGTCACGGATGCGCCGCTGGCGACGGCCATCCCGGTCCTGGCCTACGCTAAGCCGTTCAGCGACAACGTGTCGCTCTACGTCTTCGACGGCAAGCAGTGGACGCGAGGGACTCCCTCGCTCGACAGCACATCCGGTGCCTGGGAAAACGTCGACATGGACGTGAAGAGCACGACGATGTCTCTGAGCACCAGCACCTATGGTAATTACTACCCGAGTTGGGCGCGCCAGTACCTGGGCGGCTTCGATCGAGTGAGCGTCCTTTATGAGGGGCGCTCTCCTGCCGGGGCCTACGTCTACTCGGTCGACGACATCACCGTCAGCGGAATCCCCGAGCCGGCGACGCTGGTCCTGCTCGGCCTGAGCGGCTTGTTCCTGCGTCGGCGACGGGCTTGAGCGCAACGCGATCGTACATAGTGGCTCAACCTTCAACCGGGGGCCATCATCAGCGCTGCGTGCCCTGTGCGCGACCGATCCACGGGTCGGTCGTTCAGGCGCGGGCGTTGGTGCTGGTCCCCGCACGTTTCCATCGCCACATAGTCCTTCACTCACCTGGGGACAATCCGATGCGGGCGTGGTCCGCCCATGCACCCGGCCCATCCCACGGCCTGCGAGTCAAGTCCGCTTGATAACAAGATGAGGCCGATTCCTGTTGACAACCCCCGGCCCTCCACGGTAGAATCAGATCGCGGAGCAAACAAGGGGTTTCTCCACGTCAGCTTCCGGAGACCGCGACGGCACGGCGCGTGGCCGTTGCGTGTTCAGGCCCGCAAGCGGTCCACCCCGCCACGCGGCGGACTGAGTCGGCTTGGCTGGCGATACGCGTGCCTGCTGTTTGTTCGGAGCAGGCGGAGAGAAACCCGTCCGGCGTCCGGATACGATTGTAAGTGGCCACCGGTCGATCCCGGCCCAGGCCAGGGATTAAAGACCAGGGATACTGCTCGGGTGGCTTGCGGGGGTGCAGGCGTCTCCGGTGGGGCGCCACCTCTCCGGCATCCTACGCGGAGGGACAAACCATGAGAACCATTTCCGTCGCGGTCGCCATATGCGTCCTCTCGACCGCGGGCCTTGCAGCGGCACAGCCGATTTTCCACGATCAGTTCGACAGCTACAGCGGGACCTACCTCGCCGCCTCCAGCGCCGGCGTCTGGATCCTCGATGGATGTAACGACGGAAGGCTCGGCGGCGATCCCTTCTCCGGCACCAAAGCCGTGGCCGACTGGAAGGACGGCAGCACCAACCTGCGGCTCGGCTATCGTAACCGGCACGATCTTACCGCCGCTGAGATGGCCAACGCCGCTGTGGTCCACGGCGGAACCCCCACCTGCGTCAACGGCACCGACGACAACCCCCTCGTGTTCACCTTCTACATCGAGCTGGGACCGAAGACCAGCAACGTGTACTACCATCTGCTCAACATCTACACGGAACTGAGTTGCGGCTCGGAGCGGGCGCCGACCCCCATGCTGATCGCCGACTGCACGGGGAAGATCCGTCCTCACCTGAACCTGGAAGGGGATGGCCAGCCTCACCGGAGCATCGCCATCGGCCAGATCGCCTGGGCCGACACCGACCCCTGCGATCCCCCCACCAGTCAGGTGCCCCAGAACTTCCGTCTGACCGTTTATGATGGCCTGCGGTGGAAGATCCTGCAGAGTCCCGTCGATATGCACACCTGCGGTGCGTACAACTTCGTCACCGCCACCGTCAAGACCGCCACCATCGACCTCGAACTCAAGAGCTTCTACAACGGATCCACTTGCACGGGCGATGCGGGCGGGAACCGCATCACCTACACCACGTCGATCGCCCGCGAGTACACCGGTCCCTTCACCGCCGTCAAGATCGGCGGCATCCCCCGCGATCCCGCGGACGGCACGGGCTGTTGGGGCCAGGACAACGCCCCGGTGAACGCCTATCCCACCCAGGGTACGGACATCGATGACGTGCTCCTTCAGGGCGGCGAGGCCTACGACATCCCCGCTCCCTGTGACGAGACCGGGGCCTGCTGTCTGCCCGACCGCGTCACCTGCCAGCAGGTGCCGGCTTCGGTTTGCGCCGGCATCGAGGGCGCGACGTTCAAAGGGACAGCCACCATCTGCGGCGTCGGGCCGGGCAAGTGCTGTGCGGACGTGCCCTTCGACGCCGACTTCGACGGCGACGTCGACATGGCCGACTTCGCCAAGCTCCAGCGCTGCCTGACCATCGGCGGCGGGACCGTCGCCGACGAGTGCAAGTGCATCGACTTCGACGACAGCGGAGCCATCGACGCCACCGAGGTCGAGAAATTCGCCCTCTGCGCCAGCGGTGAGGGCATCCC
>JACQVT010000015.1 GCA_016209665.1 Planctomycetota bacterium
AGCTTGGAGCTTGTGGTTTGGAGTTCGTTGTTTTCTGACAACTGACAACTGACAACTGACAACTGACAACTGACAACTGACAACTGACCACTGACAACGAACTACAAACTACAAGCGGCAAACTTACTCCACGTTCTGTACCTGCTCCTTCAGCCGGTCGATCGCCCCCTTGATCTCGATGATGTGGTGGGCGATGGTCGAGTCGTTCGCCTTGCTGCCGATGGTGTTCGCCTCCCGCAGCAGCTCCTGGGCCAGAAAGTCGAGTTTGCGGCCGGCCTGCTCGTTGCCATCGCACAGGCGGGCGAACTGGTCGAGGTGCGAGCCCAGCCGGGCCAGCTCCTCGTTGATGTCGCACCGCTCGGCGAAGACCGCCACCTCCCGCTTGAGGTCATCCAGCGTGAGCTGCAGCTTGGACTCGTTGAGCAGCTCGTTGGTGCGCTGGAGCAACCGCTGGTGGTACTCCTGCACGACCAGCGGAGCCCGCTCGGCGATGACGGCCAGATGCTCGCGAATCTTCCGGCACTGCTCCAGCAGGTCCTCGCGAATGGCCCGGCCCTCGGCCTGCCTCATGCCGATCAGGTGTCGGACCGCCTCTTCGGTCAGCTCGGCGATGATCCGCCACTGCCGCTCCCGCTCCGCCTCGCTGATTTCCGGCGGCTGAACCACGCCGGGCAGGGCCAGGATCGCCGCCAGGTCGATCTGGGTCGGGCCGGTCACGGACACTTGGCTCAACTGCGACACGTAGCTTTGCACCGCCGCCACGTTGATCTCCTGGGCGGCATCGGCCCGGCTGTCCCGCACCCGCAGCCCGTAGGTGATGCTGCCGCGGTCCAGCCGCTCCCGCAACACCCGCTCGACTTCACCCTCGAAGACCGACAGATGCTCCGGCAGCTTGATGCTCGTCTTGAGATACCGATTGTTGAGGCTCTTGATCTCCAGCGCGTACGACACCCCGTCCTCGGTTCGCTGGGCCTCGCCGTAACCGGTCATGGACAGAATCATGTCGTCGTTGCGCTCCGAACCACCGCCTCGCGGCTCCGCTGGTGCGAGGGACCCTGGTTGCGCCCTGCCGCCCGGGATACTCTAACCCCGCGCCCTGCGGTCAGCCGGGTCGGGTGGCGGGCGGCGTCGCCGTGCCCGTCGGCGGCAACACGGGCTGATCGGGTCCTTCCGCGGGCGTCGGCTGGCCGGGTACCGCCGGCGTCGGCGCCGGCGGGCTTTCAATCTTGGTCTCGACGAACACGTAATTCCCCAGCACGGCCATCCCGATGAACGCCGCCGTCAGGCCGACCGTGATCCACGTGAATACATCGCCCGTCTTGGCTCCAAACGCGCTGTGGCCGCCCGCCCCGCCGAACGCCCCCGCGAGCCCGCCGCCGCGGCCCTTCTGCACGAGGATCACCAGGATCAGCAGAACGCAGATCAGTACCAGCAGCGTCGCCACGATGCCTTGCCAAACCGTCACCGCAACCATTCGGTTTTCCTTCCGTTCGTACTTCCGGGGTGATGACCCCGCGGCTCCTTCTTTGCCTACTTCCGCGCAGCCAGGGCGCCCTCGATGATACCCAGGAAGTTCGCCGCCTTCAGGCTCGCCCCGCCCACCAGGGCCCCGTCCACGTCGGGCTGACTCATCAGCTCGCGGGCAATGTCCGGTTTGACGCTCCCGCCGTACTGGATGGGGACCGCCGCCGCCACTGCCGCATTGTAGATCTTTGCGATCTCGGACCGGCAGCAGGCGTGGGCTTCCTGGGCCTGGGCCGGCGTCGCCGTCTTGCCCGTGCCGATCGCCCAGACCGGCTCGTAGGCGATCGTGACGTGGTCCAGACTCACGTCCGGGCCGCAAACCTCCCGCAGGTGCCGGCTGATCACCGCCTCGGTCCGGCCCGCCTCGCGCTCGGTGAGCGTCTCGCCGATGCAGTAGATGACCTTCAGGCCGGCTCCCAGGGCGGCCACAACCTTCTTCTTCAGCAGTTCGCCCGCCTCGCCGAAATACTGCCGCCGCTCGCTGTGTCCGATGATCACCGTATCGCAGCCCGCGTCTTTCAGCATCGGCGGGGAGATCTCGCCCGTGAAGGCGCCCTTGGCCTCGAAGTGGCAGTTCTGGGCCCCCAGGCCGATCCTCGTGCCCTTCAGCAACTCCGCCAGCGCCACCAGCATATAGAACGGCGGACACACCGCCACGTCGATCTGAGCCTCCGCCGCCAGGCCCTTCTTGAGCCCTTCCACCAGGGCCTTGGCCTCGGCGAGGTTCAAGTTCATCTTCCAGTTGCCGGCCACGTACAGCCTTCGCATGTCTTACTCCCGGTTGCGTTCGCCCGATCAGCGCCCAGCCCCCTCGCTGGCTGATAGCTTACAGCAGATAGCTGACAGCTCCTCACTCCACTTCCGTCGCCCGCGGGTACGATCCCAGCACGTTCAGCCGCAGGCAGTGCTTGCGGGCTTCGGTGATCCCCGCCTGCACGTGCGGTTCGTGCTGGTGTCCCTTCACGTCCACGAAGAAGTAATACTCCCAGTTGCGCTTTTTGCTGGGCCGGGACTCGATGAACGACATGTTCACGCCCGACTCCCGCAGGGCCAGCAGCACGTTGACCAGGGCCCCCGGCTCATCTTTGGTCGTGAAGGCGACCGAGGTCTTGTCGTCGCCGCTGCGGCCCGCCGGCTTGCGGCCGATCACGAAGAACCGCGTCACGTTGTGCGTCACGTCCTCAACGTGCTCGCACACGAGCTTCAACCCGTACAGCTCCGCCGCCAGCGTGCTGCCGATGGCCCCCGAGCCCGACTCGTCTCGGGCCCTCTCCGCGGCGGCGCTGGTGCTGGCCACCGGGATCGTTTTGCCGGCCAGGTTCGTCTCACCCAGCCACCGCTGACACTGGGCGAAGACCTCCGGCTTGCTGTAGACCCGCTCCACCTGCTCCAGCGGGCACATCGCCAGCAGGTTGTGGTGGATCGCCCGGTTGATTTCCGCACAAATCTGCACGTCGGTCTCGAACAGGGCGTCCAGCGTGTCGATCACGCCGCCGCCCACGCTGTTCTCAATCGGCACCACGCCGAAGTCCGCGTGCCCCCGCGAGACCTCGTCGAATACGCTGCGGATCTGCATCACCGGCTCGTACTCGACCGACTGGCCGAACTTGCCCACCGCCGCTAAGTGCGAGAAGCTGCCCTGCGGCCCCAGGTAGGCGATCCGCAAAGGCTTCTCCAGGGCAAAAGAGCCGCTCATCAGCTCGCGGTAGATCGCCACCAGCGTCCGGTCGGGCAGCGGCCCTTTGTTGGCGGCCTTGATCTTCTCGAAGACCAGCTTCTCCCGCTCGGGCGCGTAGATCGGCGAGCCGTCGGCGTTCTTCAGCTTGCCGACCTCAACCACGATCTCCGCCCGCCGGTTGAGCAGCACCACCAGCTCGCGGTCGATCTCGTCGATCTGTTTGCGCAGCTCTTCGAGCGTCATGCGTTCCTGCAAGACCAGCATTGGGGGGCGGGCATCCTGCCCGCCTTCCGCCTGGAAGCCCCAGGCCCGGGTAACCTCCAGCCCGAACCGCGACCGTCAGGTCATGGACTCGATTGGGCGAGGAGCGGTTTTTCCGATGACAACCCTCAAGCAGGCCGCCGCTGCCGTGGGCAGACCGCTACCAGCGGGCTCCAAATCGAGCCCTGTATAGTACCCTGCTCCCAGGGCGGACGCAAAACTCACAGTCCAGCCGTTCACGGGCCGGGCTTTTGACCGGCTCCGACCGCCAGTGACGGACTTCCGGCGACCTGGGAGGCCGGAGCCGCCGCCTCAAGGCATGCCAGGACAGCATCCGCAACGTCCCGCCGGTACATGATGAACGTATGGCGACCGCGAACCGTGATATGGGCGATCTCGCCCGGCAGATGCGTGGTCGGCAGGGGGCATTTGGCATCGCGGGCCGCCGCAATAACGGCAATCCGCACCGCCGGCACACCCGTCCCAGTCTCCCCCGGCCCATTCTCACTTCTCACGTCGTACCTCTCACTTCCCAACCGGTTGACGAAGCTGTCCGGGGCGTCCGACAGTTGCCGCAGGGCGGGGGCCAGCCAGCCCAGCCAGGGGCCTAACCGCCGGGCCCAGGCCGAGCCGCGGTTCGGCGGGGCCAACATCACGACCCGGCCCAGTTTGGCCGGGACGCCCAGCGTCAGGGCATGTCGCAAAATGATGCCGCCCAGGCTGTGCGTCACCACGTGGAATGTGCGGACGGCAGGATCGGCGTCATGAACGGCCAGCCGCTCGCGGCAGTCCCGACCGAGATCCTGGATCGTCCACCACAGACTCGGGTACGTCCATGCAACCGTGCGGTAACCGGCCCTCTCGAGCCGCCGCCGCAACCGCCGCCAGCATCCCGCCCTACGTAGCAAACCATGCAGCAGAACAACCAGTTCCGATTCGATAGGGTCCGTGTGGTTGCTCATACGACGAATGCCGGTACCTCGCACGCCCGCGATCGTATCCGGGCCGGCCTTGTTCCCCAAGGCAATCTCAATACAATAACGGTTCTCTGCCGGTCGACCGGACGCGGCGGGGGAAGGACGCCACCGGCCATTCGCCGCGGAGCGGATACCTGTAACTCCGGTCGACATCGACAGTTCCATCGCCTTCCGCGGCGGCGGATGCGGGCACCACTGGGAGACGAAGATTATGCCTGGGTACAGCACGGCGGACATCCGTAACATCGCCCTCGTCGGCCACCAGTCGTCCGGCAAGACCTCGCTCGCGGACGCAATCCTGCACGTCACCGGCACCACGAACCGCCTGGGGGACGTCAACGCCAAGTCCAGCCACCTGGACTTCATCGAGGAGGAGAAGACGCGGGGCTGCTCGATCGACTCGGCCATTATTCACGTGAAGGTCAAGGGCAAGGAAGTCAACGTCATCGACACGCCCGGCGCGCCGGACTTCATCGGGCCGGCGACGGCGGCCCTGGTGGGCGTCGAGACCGCGGTCTGCCTGATCTCGGCCACGGCCGGCATCGAGGTCAACACCCGCCGGATGATGGAACGAGCCAAGGAATACGGCCTGGGCCGGATCATC
>JACQVT010000149.1 GCA_016209665.1 Planctomycetota bacterium
AAGCAGCGCCGCGAAGACATCTGTCGCCTCAACACTGCTGCTCTCGCCTCAAAACCAATTCACAAAGCATCCCTACCCGCTATCAACCGAGCGGGTACTCCCCGGGAGATGACATCGCGATCCTACCATGTCCCTGGGGTAAGTCAAGCAGATTTTCTTAATTGCTCATGATATTCCTTTTCCGTGGCCGGTTGGCTTAAGCAGCGGCCACACCGCGACTTGGGGATCAGGGGTGAGGACGGTCGGGACGTGGGCAACCGACGGCTGTCGGGTCGCCTGGACGAATTGCCGGCCCCATGGGACGCGAGGCGATGGAGGGGTCTGGGTGCGCGACAGTCTGGGCGGCGGCACCGAAGTGGGCCTGTCAGCGCCCAGAGCGCGGCTCGACTGAGTTCGCCGAAGTCCGGCGACTGGTGGACACGACCCGCTCGCTTGCGTCCGCCGCGTCGGATCTTCGACTCGGGGCTCTGAAATACCCCGCCGATTCCGTCACGGACGCGAGGCGTTTGAGGCGTTGGCGTGGGTTTGGCGGGGCTTGACGGGCGGGCGGCGGGAGAGCATAATGCTTGGTTGTCGTGCCGGCGGGCGGAAGCGGTCCGGGCCGGCTCGGCGTTCAGGGTTCAGGTGTTCGTGGAGACACACGACAGGGTGACATTCGATTATGGGTCGCAAGAAATACACCGCCTCAAGTGAGCAGCTTCGGCCGGACTCCCGGTACAACAACGTCATGGTGAGCAAGTTCATCAACTGCCTCATGTACCGGGGCAAGAAGAGCGTGGCCACCCGCATCTTTTACGATGCGATGGAGATCATCGAGAAGAAGGTCAAGGACGCCGCCCCGCTGGAGGTGTTCGAGCAGGCGGTGCAGAACGTCAAGCCGTCGATCGAGGTCCGCTCGAAGCGAGTGGGCGGGTCGAACTACCAGGTGCCGATCCCGGTGAACCGTCGGCGGCAGCAGTCGCTGGCGATCCGGTGGCTCTTGCAGGCGGCCCGGTCGCGCAAGGGCAAGCCGTGCTGCCAGGGCCTGGCCCAGGAATTCATCGACGCCTACAAGCGCGAGGGGGCGGCCATGACCACCCGCGAGAACGTGCACCGCATGGCGGACGCCAACAAGGCGTTCTCGCACTTCGCGTGGTGAGCCGTGTGGGACCGGCATCTTGCCGGTCCGCGATCAAGTTCACGCCGGATGACCAGCATCCTTATAATAACCCTGACGGGAACGCCCGTTGGGGTTTTCTCTTGGGTTCAGACCCCACGAGAGGCAGCCCGGGGGCCCGGGGGGACCGTCAAGGTCATGGAATCGAGGAACGACACATTGGCGCTGACGAGTACACAACAACAGAGTCTCACCACGGCGAGCGATTGCGAAGTCCGGTTCGACGACCTGACGCGGCAACTGTATTCCACCGACGCCTCGATCTACCAGATCGAGCCGCTGGGCGTGGCGTTTCCCAAATCGGCGGGCGAGGCGGCGAGCGTGATCCGGGCCGCCGTCGATCTGGGCATCAACGTCATCCCGCGGGGAGCGGGCACGGGCCTGGCGGGCGGGGCCGTCGGCAGCGGGCTGGTGGTCGAGTTCGCCCGGTACAACCGGCAGATCGCGGGGTTGGACCGCGAGAAGCGAACCGTGCGGGTCGCGCCCGGGGTGGTGCTCGATCAACTGAACGAGTTCCTGGCTCCGCACGGGCTGTGGTTCGGCCCGGACGTGGCGACCAGCTCGCGGGCGACGCTCGGGGGCATGATCGCCAACAACTCGTCGGGGGCCCGGGCGCCGTTGTATGGCACGACGGCCGAGCACATCCGCTCGCTGGAGATCATCCTGGCCGACGGTGAGATCGTGAACGTGGGTGAGGGGTGCGAGCCGCTGCCGGAGATCCGCGCCGCCGTGGATGGCATCGTCGGCCGCCACGGCGATCTGATCCGCGAGAAGCTGCACGACCGGATTCCCAAGCGCTGGCCGGGCTATGGCTTTGACCGATATCTCCGCAAGCCCGGCGACCTGGCGAAGATCGTGGCGGGCAGCGAGGGGACGCTGTGCGCG
>JACQVT010000132.1 GCA_016209665.1 Planctomycetota bacterium
CCGATGACGCTGGCCGACCTGACGGTGGGCTGCGAGTGCGGCGGGTCGGACGCGACGAGCGGCCTGGCGGGCAACCCGGCGGAGGGCCTGATTATCGATCGGCTGGTGGACGCGGGCGGGACGGCGATCTTCGAGGAGTCGGTCGAGTTGATCGGCCTGCGGGAGATCCTGCTGGCGCGGGCGGCCGGCGAGCAGGCGCGGAGCGAGATCGCGGCGGCGTACGACAAGGCGGTCGATTACTGCCGGCAAGTGCGGCAATACTCGGTGGCGCCGGGCAACTTCGCGGGCGGGTTGACCACGATCGAGGAAAAGAGCATGGGGGCGATGGCCAAGTCGGGCTCGCGGTGCATCCAGGGCGTGATCAAGGTCGCCCAGACGCCGCCGCGGCCGGGCCTGTGGCTGATGGACAGCGTGCCCGATCCGCACTTCATGCAGTTCGGCTACACGAACCCCAACGACACCGAGGGGATCATGGACCTGATCTCGGGCGGGTCGCAGGTGGTGCTGTTCGTCACGGGCCGGGGCAGCGTGATCGGGTCGGCGGTCTCGCCGCTGATCAAGATCACGGGGAACAGCCGGACGTATCAGCGGATGATGGACGACATGGATTTTGACGCGGGGCGGGTGCTGAGCGGCGAGGTGACGCTGGCCCAGGCGGGCAGGGAACTGGAAGAGATGGTGGTCGCGGTGGCATCGGGGCAGCCGAGCAAGCCCGAGGCGCTGGGTCATCGGGAATACTTCGTGATGTACAAGCACCAGGATGTGCCGCCGCTCGAGGTGGGTTGCCGGGCTTAGACGGAGGGCGGCCGGCAACATCTGTGGGACCGGCATCCGGCCGGCAACATGTGTGGGACCGGCATCTTGCCGGTCCGAATGACCGGCTGGAAGCCGGTCCCACACCGGCTGACCGGCAAGATGCCGGTCCCACACGGGCGGATACGGGAGATGCCGACGGCGATGGACCCATTTCGGCTGGACGGGCAGGTAGCCCTGATCACGGGCGGGGGCAGCGGCCTGGGGCTGGCGATGGCGCGGTGCCTGGCGGCGGCGGGGGCCCGGGTGGCGATTGTCGGCCGGCGGAAGGCCGTGCTGGTCGAGGCGGCGGCGGGGATCGGGCCGGCGGCGGCGTACTTCGTGCACGACGTTACGCGGCTGAGCGAGAACGCCGGGCTGATCGCGCGGGTCGAGGCGGCGGTGGGGCCGGTTTCGATCCTGATCAACAACGCGGGCATCCACCTCAAGAAGCCGGCGCTCGACACGACCGAGCAGGAGTTCCAGAACGTACTGAATGCTCACGTGCTGGCGGGGTTCTCGCTGTCGCGGGCGGCGGCCCGGGGCATGGTGGAGCGGCGGGGGGGCTCGATCCTGTTCATCACATCGATGACGGCGATCATGGGCGTGCCGCTGGTGGTGGCCTACTCGGCCGCGAAGACGGCCTACCTGGGGATGGTCCGATCGTTGGCGGCGGAGCTGTCGCCGCGGGGCGTGCGGGTCAACGCGATCGCGCCGGGCTGGATCGACACGCCCATGCTGCGCGAGGCCCTGGCGAACGATCCGGCGCGGTCGGCCAAGGTACTGTCGCGGACGCCGATGGGGCGGTTCGGCGTGCCGGACGACATCGGCTGGGCGGCGGTCTACCTGTGTTCGCCGGCGGCCAACTTTATCACCGGGCAGGTGCTGGCCATCGACGGCGGGGCGAGCATCGGGTTCTGATCAAGAGCGCATGCGAATACTCTGAAGTCGGACCGGCTGGAAGCCGGTCCCACACGATCGTCAGCCGTTGAAATACAGGTAGATGACCAGTATCAGGCAGATCACCGCGACGGAGTGGATAACGTCGTAGCGGGTCCAACTGGCGCTGGTCGTGGCGCGGTCTTCACTGGTGACGGTGGCGTAGGTCAGGCCGGCGAGCTTGGCCGGGGCGGGCGGCCGGGTCAGCAGGCTGGCGATGACCATGATGCCGGCGGCGGCGATGAACAGGAAGATGGTGAAATAGAGGTAGTTGACGTCGGCGAACCGGAACAGCGCCGTGCCGGGCGTGAGGCGGTCCTTGACGATCTCGGCGGCGAGGCGGCCCATGCCGAGGATGAAGCCGCCGATGAGACCGGCCATGCAGCCGGTGCCGTTGAGCCGGGGGATGAACAAGCCCAGGAAGAACACGGCGAAGATGGGCGGGGCCAGATAACCCTGGACCTTCTGCAGGTAGACGTAGAGCACATCGGACACGAGCTTCATCATGGGAATCCAGGCCAGGCTGACCAGGACCATGGCCCCGGTGGCGAGCCGGCCGACCCAGACGAGGTGGTGCTCGGACGATTCGGGCCGCAGCTTCTTGTAGATGTCGATGGTGAACAGGGTCGACGATGAGTTGAGCACCGAGGCGAGGGAACTCATCAGGGCGGCGAGCAGGCCGGCGACGACGATTCCGCGCAGACCCGCGGGCAGGACCTGGGTGACGAGGATGGGGTAGGCCTGGTTGGTGTCATCCAGGACGGTCTGAGCGGCCTGCACGTCGATGAGGCCGGCCTGGCCCGCGTCGTGGAG
>JACQVT010000133.1 GCA_016209665.1 Planctomycetota bacterium
CCTCGGCTGCCGCCGGCTCCTGCCCGGCGGCCGGCTCGGTGTCGTGCCGGCCGGCAGCCACCAGCGATTCGATGACCTGCTTTCCGTCCGTCGGTCCGGCAACGAGGAAGTCGGCCATCCGCCCGCCGGTGGCCCCCGACGTCTCGTGCTGGGCCTCCTGGGCCTGCCGCACGATCCGCAGGAAGAAGCTCTCCAGCCGGTCCGACGGCGCGGTGACGCTGAGGACCGCCTTGTGGGCCTCCTGCTCGACGACCTGCTGGATCCGCGAAATCGTTGCGTCGCTCAGCCGCTCGGTGGTGATCTGGGTCAGGTTCTCCTGTTGCAGGAGGTCGCGGATGTTGCCCACGGCCTGCTGCTTGCCGCCGTACAGCACCACCACCCGCTGGCACACGTCCTCGACGTCCGCGAGCAGGTGGCTGCACAGCAGGATGGTCTTGCCCTTGTTGCGCAGGTGCAGGATGAGGTCCTTGATCTCCCGCGTGCCGATCGGGTCCAAGCCGGTGGTCGGTTCGTCGAGGATCAGCAGCTCGGGATCGTTGATGAGGGCCTGGGCGAGGCCGATGCGGCGGGCCATGCCCTTGGAGTACTGGCCGACGCGGCGGCGGGCCTGGCGGGTGAGGCCCACCATCTCCAGGAGCTGTTCGACGCGGCGGCGGCGGTCCGCCCGCGGGATGCGAAACAATCGGCCGTAGTAGTCGAGCGTCTCGCGGGCATCGAGGAACCGGTACAGGTACGATTCCTCGGGCAGATAGCCGATCCGTGATTTGACCTCCACGTCGGTCGGGGGGCGGTCGAGCACACTGATGCGCCCGCGGGTTGGATACAGCAGGCCCAGCAGCATCTTGATCGTCGTCGTCTTGCCCGACCCGTTGGGCCCGAGCAGGCCGAACACCTCGGTGCGATGGATGTACAGGTCGAGATGGTCGACGGCCACCACGCGCTTGCGGAGCCAGAAATCCTTGAAAATCTTGGTCAGCCCGATGGCCTGAATGACCGGTGTGCCGTGTGCGACCATTGATACCTGCCGAACCCCGCTATGGCGGACCTACCTGCCCTTGGTTACCCTCAGCAGCCGGGCCTGCTCCCGCTCGGCGATTTCCTTCGGATCGATGCCGAGCCACAGGACGATCTGCTTGTCGTTGGGGGGCAGGACCCACTTGCTCACACCCTTGCCGCCGAACAGATCGTCCCGCATGAGCTGGCTGAGCCGCAGCCGCATCAATTCCGGGTTTCGCTTGTAGGGCTCCAGAAGGGCTTCGAACTGGGCCTTCTCGGCCAAGGTGTCGTTGACGATCTTCTCGCGGTCGCGCTGGGCGAGCTTGATCTTGCCGCCGGCCTCGCCGGTCGCCTTGGTGGCCAGCAGCTCGCCGACCCTGGCGATGATCGTGTCGCGCTCCGCATCCTCCTTCACCTGGTCGAGTTTTTCGATTTCGGCGTTGATATCGCTCCAGGCGGCGCCGGCCATGCCGTTGAGCTTCTTCTGGCGTTCGCTCTGGGCGTCGTTGATCACGGTTTGCTTGCGGTTCTCGGCGGTGTTGACCGCCAGGAACTCCGCGTTGGTCTGCAACGGGTAGTGGCTCTCGGGCACGGCGACGTTGTCGAGTTGAATGCCGGAACTCAACGTATCCAGCTCTCGCTGGGCCCGGGCCTTGACCGCCTCGGCGAGGCTGGCCGGTTTCTTCCACACCTCCTCCGTGCGCATCCGGGCCGCCTCGGCCACCGCCGCCTCCTTGATCGCCACTCGCAGCAGCGCTTCCTCGTCCTTGACGTTGCGGACAAAGTCGTTCGCGCCTGCCACGGGCACCTTGTACTGCACCTTGAACGAGGCATGCCAGATTGCTTTGTCACCCGTCACCAGGGCGCCCTCGGTCGCCGGATCGAGCCCTCCGGAGCGGGCGTTGAGTTCGTCCAGGTTCTTGGTCTTGTCCTCCTCGCGAAGTCTCAGCCAGAAATCCTCGATCTTGAGCATCTTCGGGGCCGTGGAAACCCGCACGACCTGGTCGATCGGGTAGGGCAGGCCCCAGTGGAGGCCCGGTGGGCGCGGCGCACCCCTCTGTTCGCCAAACCGCGAGTGGACCGCGACCTGCTTCTCATCGACGATGAACATGCCGCTGACCAGGAAACAGATGAGCACG
>JACQVT010000161.1 GCA_016209665.1 Planctomycetota bacterium
CGCGGACAGCCCGGCCCTGTTCGCACAGACTGTGGCGGACCTGATCGAGAATACCGGCCGGGCCGAGGCAATCGGCCGGGCCGGACAGGCGTTCCTGCACCGCATCGACCCCGAACGGGCGATGCGGCGGATCGAAACGTTGCTTTCCGGAGACGAGGCGCCGGACTGGGATGAACATCGTGAGGCCCGTGCCGAACTCGCCGCGGCGGCAGAGCCGCGCGAGTGTGCGTTGGCGCGGTAAGAGCGAGGTATTCGCGTGATCAGCGGACGGACGATCATCTGTTTGGCCAGCGGCTGGGACTACCATCCCACCAGCAAGCACCACGTGATGCGACAACTGTCGCAGGGCAACCGGATCGTCTGGGTGAACTGGCACTGCTCGCGGCGGCCGTCACTCGGTGTGGCCGATCTGCGCAGCATGGCCTTGCGCCTTCGCCAGATGCGCCGCGGCGCCCGGCAGGTGACGGATGCCATCACCGTGCTGACGCCCCCACAGGTCCCGTTGCCCGGCTCGCGAGTGGCCCGGCAGCTCAACCGAAGGCTGGTCCGGCGGGCGGTACGGCGGGTGCTCGAACGCCTGCCCCGCCGGCCCGTTCAACTGTGGTCGTTCGCCCCCGACGCCGCCGACCTGGTCGGCGGCTTCGGCGAGGAAGTCGTCGTCTACTACTGCGTCGACGCCTTCGGCGAGTTCTCGGGTTACAACCGCGAACTGATCGAGCGGCGCGAGCGGGAGTTGATCGCCCGCAGCGACGTGGTCATCACGACCTCGCCGCCGCTGTTCGAGACCCGGCGGACGCTGCACCCCAACGTGCATCTCATCGAGCACGGCGTCGACCATCAGCACCTGTCCAAGGCGCTGCAATCGGAGACGGCGATCCCGACGGACCTGGCGAGCCTGCCGCGGCCGATCTTGGGCTTCGTGGGCGTAGTGGGCGACTGGGTGGACGTCGAACTGGTGGCCGGCCTGGCCCGACAGCGGCCCGACGCCTCGATCGTCATGATCGGGCCGGTGACCACGGGTCGCGGCTCGGCCGGTACCCTGCGGAACGTACACTGGCTGGGCGGCCGCGACCATCGGTTGCTGCCGGCATACCTGAAGTCGTTCGACGTCGGACTCATCCCGTTCCGACAGGTACCGCTGACGCACAACGCCAATCCGATCAAGCTGTACGAGTATCTGGCGGCGGGCGTCCCCACGGTCAGTACGTCGCTGCCGGCGGTCCGGCCGATGCCGCGATCCGTGTGGCTGGCCGACGACGCGGCCCGCACCGCCGCGGCCTGCGACGAAGCTCTGCGACACAACACGGCCGACGACCGGGCGGCCCGATCGGCCCTCATGCTCGCCCACTCGTGGTCCCAGCGGCTGGAAGAGATCTCCACCATCGTCAGCGCGGCAATCCGACCTCACGCAGCCGAACGGAAGGCGGAGGCATCGGGCTCACCGCGACCCGTCGAACCACGGATGCAGCCGGCCTGATGGGCGCCGCTGTACCCATAGACGCCGAGCGGCGGCTCGCTCCTGGCCGTCCGAGACGCATCGCGGCATCCGAACGACCTGATCGGCCGATCCCCAGATCGAGGGTGGACCGCTCCTGCCCCGTCCTCAACAGAATCGGGTCAGTACGCCCGCCGGGGAAGGTCGTCGGATGATGGCGGCACCAGTTGCCGGATGAACGCCCGGAAGCCGTCGATATCGAACGGCTTGTCGATGATCGCGGAGGCCCCGAGGCGATAGGCCTCGGCGTGCGTCTGATCGTCTCCGAACGCGGTGATCAGAATGACCGGGGTCTCGCGGTCGTACCTGCGGAGTTCCCGCAGGACCTCCAACCCGCTCGCCCCCGGCATGCGGATATCCGAAACGATGATGTCCACGTCGAAAAACCGCCCATTGACGATGGTGCCGCGGAGGTAGTCGATGTAGTCTCGCAAATGCTGGCCGTCGCTCGCCTCCATAACCTCGTAACCATCCTCGCGGAGAGAATCCGCCAGCAGCCGACACATCTCCCGGTCGTCCTCGGCGATGAGAACGTGCCGGGCGTTCGGGTCCCACCCCTGAGGCTCATACTCAAACTCTTCATCCAACCAGATCGAACTTCTCGTTGAGGTATCCATATTCATCTCCTCGATTAGAATCTGTTCCGACGTGCGGGTCTTCTCCGGGCAGGTACACCGAGAAGACCGATCCCGTGCCGACTCGACTGGTCACGGTAATCCAGCCGCCGTGCTCGCGCACGATGCCGTTGGACACCGACAGCCCCAGTCCCGTGCCCTGTCCCACCTCCTTGGTGGTGAAGAACGGTTCGAACAGCCGGCCGAGGTCCTCCTCGTGGATGCCGCCGCCCTCGTCCTGCACAAACACACACCGATACTCGGCCTCGGGGAGCCCGAGGCCGGCCGGGGGCCGGACCCGTTCCGCGGTGAACCCGATCGTGAGCTTGCCGCCAGCCGGCATCGCCTGAATGCCGTTCATGAACAGATTCGACAACACCTGCGCGATCTGATTCGGATCGGCATCGGTCCACACGGGGGTATCGCCACCGCTGACGGCAATCGCCACGTTCTGCTTGCGGGCCATCGATCCCAGAAGTGTCGCGGTGCGCCGGGCGATCTCGCGGAGATCGAGCCGCACGCGGCGGGGCGGCCGCGGGCGGCCGAAGTCCAGGAGGTTGCGGATGATCGTGGTCATCCGTTCGGACTGTTCGCAGATGACGCGGGCGTCGGCGGACGCCCCGGGCTCGAGTTGTCCGGCGATGCGCTTGGCCTTGGCCCAGACGACGTTCAGCGGCGTTCCCAACTCATGGGCCACGCCCGAGGCGAGCTGCCCGATGGTCTTGAGGCGGTCGGCGTGCCGCAACTGCTCGATGGCGGCGAGCCGGGCCGCGGTCTCACGGGCCACCCGGTCACGGGCGGCGGCAAGCTGATCGCACATGGTGTTGAGTTCCCGGGCCAGATCGCCGAACTCGTCGTGCTGCCGAACGGAAAGACGCGTGCTCAGGTCTCCGGCGGCGACGGCTCGCGCGCTGGTGATGAGGCTGCCCACGGGCCGACCCACGAACCAGAAACCGACGATCAGCCCCATCGCTCCGACCTCGACGGCCAGCGCGATGGTAGCGATCAGGGTCTTTCGAACCGTGGCGCGGCTGTAATCCACCTGAGCCTGCAAGGATTCGGTGATCTCCAGGCCGGCCGGTCCCTGGCCGGGAACGTCGATGGGGATGACCGAACAGAGCCGGCCGGACCCCCGGCCGCTGCGGTCTCCCCATGTGTACTCCTCTCCGCGGCGCAGGGCAGCGGCCTCGGCTGAAGACCGCGGCGCCCGGGCCGAGACGGAGCTGTCCGCCGAAATCCAGCGGACGCCCAGCCGCTGGGGGTGTTCCGCGCGGTTGACCTGATCGATCAGGGCCATGGCCTGCGACTCACCCGAGGTTCGCCAGACGGATTGAATCACCGGCGCGATGGCTTGGCAGAGAACGCGCTGGTCGCTCCGCATGTCGTCCTGGAAGAGCGAAATCTCGCGGTTGACGACGTGGTTGGCGTAGACGGTCAGGATCAGGCACATCCCGACGACGAAGACCAGGGCAAACTTGAGCGCCAGCCGCATCGCGTGGAATCCCCTGCCCCGCGCGGATCATGCCTGCCGTCACAGCCTGCGTGTCGGCGATATGAGGTAGTACGTTGAAAGCACCCCCGAGGGTCGAACGCGATTGCCGGCCGGCGCCGGGAGTTCGAGAGCCGTTTGCTGCGCGTCGGCTGCCGGGGTAAAGCCATGGCCGCCCCCGGCGTCCGGAAACAGGACTGAATGACGGATTCCGCGCGCGGGTGAACGCCGATCCAAGGGTCAGTTGCGCACGGGCAGCGGGACACTGCGGGCCGGCTGGTAAACGCAGTCGGGCTCGGGTGCGAACGGATCGCCGCTCAAGGCCCAGGAGCGGGCCCGCGAGCCGCCGCAGACCCGGCGATACTCGCACTCGCCGCACTTGCCGCCCATGTTGTCGGCGTTGCGCAGGTCCCGGAGCAGCGGGGCCTCGCGGTATAGGTCCGCCAACCGGGCCTTCCTCACGTTGCCCACCGACAAGGGCAGGAAGCCGCTGGGGAAGACTTCGCCCGTATGCGAGATGAAGACGAAGCCGCGCCCGTCGTTGACGTTCATCGAGGCGTAGCGGAAGCATCCGTCGGTGCCGCGACTGTCAGGAAAGGCCAGTCCGAACCGCGACCGTGAGGGAGCGGGTCTTTCGTGCCCCGGAGGTTGCTCGCCGCAGTCCGCTTCCTGGCGGGCGCGGTTCGGAAAGGGCTTGTCCAACACGCCCCCGGAGACGTCGGCGCGTCGCTCGGCCTTGAGCTTCTGGAGGACGAACCGCCGATAGTGCGGGGCCTCGGTGGTCTTGATCTCAAACCGCACCTGCCGGCGCAGCGACCACAGCAGCTCGAACACCTGTTCGTACTCCTCGGGTGAGATCCGTTGGTCGGCCTGGCCGCGCCCCACCGGCACAAGGAAGAAGACACTCCACAACGAGATGGCCCGGTTGCGGAGCAGGTCGGCGATGGGCCGCAGGTCGTCGAGGTTGTGGCGCGACACCGTGGTGTTGATCTGCACAGTCAAACCCGCCCGGCGGGCGACGTCGATCACCTCGACGGTGCGGGCGAACGAGCCGGGCACGCCGCGGAAACTGTCGTGCACCGGCGGACACGAGCCGTCGAGGCTAAAGGCGATCCGCGTCAGGCCGGCGGCGGCGAGTCGCCGAATCGCCGCGTCCGTCAGCAGCGACGTGACCGACGGCGTCATGGCCATGCGGATGCCACGTTCGCACCCGTGGCGAACCAGGTCGCACACATCCTCGCGCTTCATCGGATCGCCGCCGGACAGCACCAGCACCCCGGGGTCGAGGTCGGCCACCTGGTCGAGCAGGTCGCGGGCCTCGCGGTCGGTCAGTTCGTCTGGATGTCGCTTCGGCTGAGCCTCAGCCCGGCAGTGTAGACACGCCAGGTCGCAGGCCTGCGTCATCTCCCAGACCACAACCAGCGGACGCTTGTCGAAGTCGAAGCGGCCCGTTCCGACAGACAAAGACTCAGCGGGGGAATCCATTCTTGATCCTCCGGTGTCGGGCTGCGTACCGCTATCACCGTCAACCGCGGCCCTCGACGCGCAGCGGCACGAACCCGCCGGCCGCGGCGTTGAGCGCCGGGAGGAACTCGTCGATGGCGATGCTGTGCATCCGGCACGCCTGGGCGAGCGTCACTTGCCGGGCCAGCGTCCGCCGGAAGATCGCGTGCCGAATGGCGGTGAAGCCGAACTCGATGAAGACCGGCTCGGTCGCGGGGAACCAGGCGAGCACGTCGGCGACGCGATGCGACGGCTCGATGGTCGACGGCCGGGGACCGCTGCCGGGGCCAGCGGCCGCGGCGGATTCGCGCTTGCCCCGCCGCATGATGCGGACCAGGCCCATGCCCCACCAGGCCAGACCCGTCACCTCGAGTGTGCCGCTGATGCCGATGACCGCGAAGAACGTGGGGTTCCAGTCGGTCAGCGTCTGCGTGCTCACCCGCAGGAAGCAGCCGAGGTTGACCAGCGCGAAAGGAACCCACAGCCGGGGCAACGTCCGCGTGTCGATGCCGTTCAGCGTAGGCACGACCTTGGCGGCGATGCCCATGATCATCAGCGAGATGAAGCCCACCGTGATGGCGTGGCGGATGGCGCCGTAGTACGCGTGGCTGAACGCTATGCCGCTGATCACCTGGTGAACCGGCAAGAGCAGGAGCATCGCCAGCGACACCGCGAGCCAGGCATAGGCGGCACGGATGAACTTGGCCGATCGGTCGAACTGGGCCTCGGCCGTCGGCAGACGCCGCCACAGCCGCCACGGCCAGACGATGACGCCCACACCGACCGCCAGCAGCACCCAGCTCAGCCACATCACACCCGTCCAGGCGTGCTGGTGCGTCCAGCGATAGATGATGAACAGCACGATTTCGCCCGCGACCGCGGCCGTCAGCATCGCCAGGCCCGCCCAGGCCCGGCGCCGCGAGATCGCCGGCAGGTCAAACAGCGCCGGCAGCATGCGGATCGAGACGCCCAGGATCATGAACAACGCCAGGCCGTGTACCTGCATGTCGCGGAGCGGGGCTTGGTACGTGGACACGTAGTACAGCAACTGCTCGCGGCTGGTTGCGGCCATCGTCTGGTACGTGTGCCACAGCGTGAAGACGGTCATGGCGGCGAACCACGCCACTGCGGCCAGCGCGAAGGCGACATAGGGCTCGAACGGCTTGCCGCTCCGCGCAAAGGTTACCGCGAGTTGCGCGGCGAAGATGGCGACCGCGGCGATCTGTAGGATGTTGCCGGCCACCGCCGCGGGTAGCGCGTGCGACCACGCCCCGGCGAGCGTCATTCCCGTCACCTGCACGCACAGGCCCGTCAGCATCATCGCGAAACTCGCCGCCGCCCAGCGCGGTGCCGCCAGCGGCGTGTGCCACATGCGCGGGAACGCCTGGTACGCGAATCCCATGATGAACAGGCCGACCCACCCGAAGATCTGGGCGTGGCCGTGGGCGTTGACCTGAAACAGCGAGATCGACGTGAACGCCCCCTGAATGCCGATCCGCCACAGCAGCCAGGCGCCCCAGGTGGCTCCGGCGGTCAGCACGATCGCAATGCCCGCGGTGAAGAAGCGCCGATAGATCGTGTCGGCGACTGTGGATTGGCCATCTCCGGCCACGGGCTCGGGTGGCGGCGCTTCATCCACCATCACGTCGTGCATCACCGCGTCGTGCAGCTCGGCCAGCAGCCGTTGCTGATCCACGCCGTGCGTCCGGGCGAAAAAACCGATCGACTCGACCGGCCCCAGTCGGCCGCCGCACCCGTTCAGCCCGTAGCGGTCGAACACCACCCGGGCCTGCGGATAGCGGCCGAGGAAATCCGGAATCATCGTTTCGAGATCGAGACGTTCATCCACATCGTTTTCACAGATCATGTCATGTCTCCCAGTCATGGCACCACGGACGGTTCCGTCGTCTGCCCTTCAACGGTGGCCTCGCAAAGCGGCCGGCTGCGATTGGGCTCGGCCAGCAACTCCGCCACCGTACTCTGGCCGAACGCCCGCTCGACCATTTCCATCGCGTTGTCCAGCCGGCGGTGAAGGGGGCACAATTGCTCGCCGTGCGACTTGAGCCCCAGCGGACACTGACGAATCCTCTGGATCGGATCGACGGCATTGATGACGTCCAGCACCGACAGCGCTGCCGGGGAAACACCCAGGGTGAATCCGCCATGCAGCCCGCGCTGAGACACCACCAGCCCCGCCCGACCCAGGGCTTGCAGGACCTTGGACAGGTAACCCGCCGGCACCCGAGTGGTCTCCGCAATCTGCTGGGTGGTGAGTGGGGTGCCCTTCTTGTCCGCGAGACACACGATTGCTCGCAGGGCGTATTCGGCCGTTCGTGAAATCATTCACAATCTCCTGGTTCCTTCTGTCCGACATCCAGGGCCCCCAAAATAATTGGATATCAGAACCTTGACATCCAAGTTTACACGGTGTATACTGCAAAGTCAAGTGGATATCAGGGCACTGATATCCAACTAATCTCGCGAACGGAGCGACGGACGACTGTGCCGCAAAGCGTTGATGGAGGATCAGGCCGTGAGGTACGCAGGGCTATGGGTCGCGCTGCTGGTGGTGGTTGGAGCCTCGTTCTCGGTTCTAAGCTACTATGGATACGAGATTTATCAGAAAGCGCCACCGATCCCGGAACGGGTCGTAACCACTGATGGGCAGGTTCTCTGGACGGCCCAGCAGATTCGGGACGGCCAGAATGTCTGGCAGTCCATGGGCGGCCAGGAGGTGGGGTCGGTGTGGGGCCACGGAGCCTATGTCGCCCCCGACTGGTCGGCGGACCGCCTCCACCGGGAGGCCGTAACCATCCTGGACCAGTGGGCCCAGGCCGAACAAGCCCAGACTTACGGCAAGCTCCCCCCGGCCGCCCAGGCGAGTCTGCGGCAGCGGCTGCGGGACGAAATGCGGACGAACACGTATGACCCGACGACGGGCGACTTGGTGATCTCGCCGGTTCGGGCGGCGGCCGTCAGGGCCGTCAACCAACATTATGACGGTCTGTTCGGGGGCGGACCTGAGCTGGCGAAGCTGCGCGCGGCCTACGCCATCCCGACCAACAGCGTCCCCAGCGATGAGCGACGCCACCTGCTCAACGGCTTTTTCTTCTGGGCGGCCTGGACCTGCGTGACCAACCGCCCGGGCGAGGCCATCAGTTATACCAACAACTGGCCGGCCGACGATCTGGTCGGAAACCATCCGACCGGCTCGATCGTGCTGTGGTCGGGCGTCAGCGTCATCCTGCTGCTCGCGGGCATCGGGGCGCTGACCTGGTACTTCGCCGTTCAGCGGAGCAAGGAGGTCGAGCCCGGCAACCACACCCCCGCTGCCGACCCGCTGTTGGCGCTGAAACTCACACCGTCGATGCGGGCGACGCTGAAATACTTCTGGGTGGTGGCGGCGCTGATCGTCTTGCAGGTGCTGCTCGGGGCGGTGACGGCGCACTACGGCGTCGAGGGCGAGGGCTTCTACGGCATTCCGCTGGCCCAGTGGCTGCCCTACGCGGTCACGCGGACCTGGCACACGCAGCTCGGCATCTTCTGGATCGCCACGGCGTGGCTGGCGACGGGCCTGTTCCTCGCCCCGGCGGTCTCGGGCAAGGAACCCAGGCTTCAGCGGGCGGGCGTCAACTTCCTGTTCGTGTGTCTGCTGACCATCGTGGGCGGCACGCTTTTCGGCACCTGGTACGCGACGCGGCAGAAGATGGGGCTGACGACGAACTTCTGGTTCGGCCACCAAGGCTACGAATACGTGGACCTGGGCCGATTCTGGCAGATCTTCCTGTTCGTCGGACTGTTCGTCTGGCTGGGCCTGATGGGCCGCGGGCTGTGGCCGGCCCTGCGCGAGCGGAGCGACCAGCGGCCGATGCTCGGCCTGTTCCTGATCGCCTCGATCGCCATCGCCCTGTTCTACGGGGCGGGCCTGATGGTCGGCCGGCATACTCATCTGGCGATGGCCGAGTACTGGCGGTGGTGGGTCGTGCACCTGTGGGTCGAGGGCTTCTTCGAGGTCTTCGCGACGGTGGCCATCGCGTTTCTGTTCACGCGGATGGGGCTGCTGCGGGTGAAGACCGCCACGTCGGCGGTGCTCTTTTCGACCGTGATCTTCCTGAGCGGCGGGATCATCGGCACGATGCACCACCTGTACTTCACGGGCACGCCCACGGCGGTGCTGGCGTTCGGATCGGTGTTCAGCGCCCTCGAGGTGGTGCCGCTGACGCTGATCGGCTACGAGGCCTACGAGAACCTCAAGCTCACCCGGGCCCGGCCGTGGGTGACGGCGTACAAGTGGCCGATCTACTTCTTCGTCGCGGTGGCGTTCTGGAACATGGTGGGCGCGGGCCTGTTCGGGTTCCTGATCAACCCGCCGATCGCCCTGTACTACATGCAGGGGCTCAACACCACGCCGGTCCACGGCCACACCGCGCTGTTCGGCGTGTACGGGATGCTCGGCATCGGGCTGACGCTGTTCTGCCTGCGGGCCATGTCGCTGGGCCGCACCTGGCGGACGCGGCCGCTGGCGGTGGCCTTCTGGTCGTTCAACATCGGCCTGGTCGCGATGGTGGTGCTCAGCATGTTGCCGATCGGCCTCATGCAGACGTGGGCCAGCATCGAGCACGGTATGTGGCACGCCCGCTCGGCCGAGTTCATGCAGCAGCCGATTCTGCAGAACCTGCGGTGGATGCGGGTGGTCGGCGACGTGATCTTCGCCGTCGGCGTGCTCGCCCTGGCGTACTTCGTGGCCGGCCTGAAGCTCGGCTGGTCGATCGAGCCTCAGGACCAGGGCGATGTCGCGATCGCCGGGGGAACCACCGGATTGCGGCCGGCAACGACCTGGTCGCCCGTCCGGGGCGATCGGGCCTGACGGAATGCATCCGTGTGGGACCGGCTTCAAGGCCGGTCGGTTTTCGAGGCCTTAGAATTGGCATTCAATCGACGTGGTCACACGCGAGAAGGAGAACACGGTAATGGTCACCATGAACCTGGACATCAGAAGCACGGTGGGCGAGTGGGTGGTCGATCGGCCGAGCCGGTCGCGGGTCTTCGAGGAGCTGGGCATCGACTACTGCTGCGGAGGCAAGCAGCCCCTGGAAGACGCCTGTCGCGACAAGGGGTTGGCGGCCGAGCAGGTCGTACGGGCTCTGCTGGCGGTGGATGAACCGACCGGAACGGCCGATCGCGATTGGAGCGCGGCCCTGCTGAGCGAGCTGTGCGACCACATCGAGGCCACGCACCACGAGTATCTGCGGCGGGAGCTGCCGCGGCTGGCCAGCCTGACCGAGAAGGTGGCGAAGGTGCACGGCCCCAACCACGGCGAGATGATCGAGCTTCACGCTGTCGTCGCCGGCCTGAAGGCCGAACTCGGCGACCACATGATGAAGGAGGAGCAGATTCTGTTCCCCATGATCCGCGAGCTGGAGCACGCGGTGAGCTTCCCGAGCTTTCACTGCGGGAGCATCGGCAATCCGATCCGCGTGATGGAGTTCGAGCACGACAGCGCCGGCGGGGCCCTCGCCCGCATGCGCGAGTTGACGCACGACCACTCCTGCCCGGACGACGCCTGCAACACCTGGCGGGCGATGGTCGACGGCCTCCGCCAGCTCGAGACCGACCTGCACCAGCACATTCACAAGGAGAACAACATCCTGTTCCCCCGGGCCCTCCGCCGTGAACGGGAGTTGGCCTGACGGTGCGACGCGGGCTTGGGGCTTGAGGCTCGCCACGGCGAGTCTCGCCTGCGGCGGACTTGAGGCTTGGGGCGTGCGGCTGGCGGCCTGAGGCTTGAGGTCGCCGCGGGTAAGCCGCCGTTCGGAGCTTGCGACCTGCGGCTTGGGGTCGCCGCAGGTCCGCACTTGCGCCCGGCTCCTCCGTGGCGCGCGACTCGCGGCGGTCAGGATAGGGGCAACGAGACTGCTGCGATCCGGGGCTTCGTGCTCGCTGACTCCTGCTCATGCCTTATTGAGTTGCTGCTCCGCCCAGCAGATCGTCTGGGCAGAACTGGTCAGCATCCAATCCAGCGTTACACTCGGTGAGGGCCCCTCATCCGACTCATCTTCATACCGCATCAGGGCGGCCAGAGGCGTCAGCCGCGGCAGGTTCTCCGCGTCCGGCGGCGACGGGATACTGCCTTGACGGAGCAGCTTCAGTAGTGCCTCAATGTCATGAACGTGGGGATAGCCCACGCGGTGCAGCGCCAGTACCGCCTTGATGCTTTTCTCCACAGCCTGCTGGGCATGGAACCCGATGATCCAAGGCGAAGCCTGCTTGTCACCCGACAAAGCGCGGCAGGCGTAGTCGTCCTCTCGCGCCTTTCGGAGGAGGACGGCGGCCTGTTCCCGCGACGGGTCCGTCATGATGCACATCTCCGTCCGGTCATCGAAACTTCGTTTGCCAATGTGTTGGGTCGATCCTTGAGACGCACAAACCTTGCCCGGTCGATCACGATGACATCGACTGCGACCACACGATCGCCCAAGGCTGCCTCGACGGCCTTGCGGAGACGGAACATCTCGGCCAGCCGGTCCGTCACCATCGGTTCGACGATCAGGAAGTCAAGGTCGCTCTCCGGCCGCGCCCGTCCCGTCGCGTGCGAGCCGAACAAATAGACCTCCGAGCCTGCCGGGGCGGCCCGGCTCAGCGCTTGAGCTGCCCGGTCGATCAGCGTTTCACCTGCCATGTGCCATCGTTCCTTGCCTGCTGCATTCTACCTTTCCGCTGAACCACGCTCCAGCCGGCTGATGGAGTCTTGCCGGAAAGAGAAGGTGTCAGAATGAACGGGCCGACCACTTGGGCGGCCGGGCGCGCGGTCGCAGGGTGGGGGTCCGCAAGGTCACGCGAGCGGCGACGCGGGTGTTCCAACTGTTCCCCCGGGGCCCTGGGCCGGGAACGGGAGCTGGGCTGACGGTGCGGCGTGGGCGGGCGGCGGGCGGTCTGCGGAGAGGAAAGGGGTCGGGAG
>JACQVT010000018.1 GCA_016209665.1 Planctomycetota bacterium
GAGCATGGCGTCGAGCGGCTCAGCGCCGATTTCAACTGCACCGTCCGCGACCCCGCCTACGTCAACGACATCCTCGACCGGCTGAAACGCGAGGAGCCGCGCATCCATGACATGATGCTCTATGTCGAGCAGCCGTTCCCCTACGACCTCGAGGCTAACCAGATCGACGTGCACAGCGTCTCGGCCCGCAAGCCGCTGTTCATGGACGAGAGCGCCCACGACTGGCGGCTGGTCCGGCTGGGCCGCCAACTCGGTTGGACGGGCGTGGCCCTCAAGACGTGCAAGACACAGACCGGCGCCCTGCTCGCCGCCTGCTGGGCCAGGGCCCACGACATGCCGCTGATGGTGCAGGACCTGTCCAACCCCATGCTGGCTCAGATTCCGCACGTGCTCCTGGCCGCCCACGTCAGCACCATCGCCGGCGTCGAGACCAACTCGATGCAGTTTTACCCCGACGCCAGCGCCCCCGAGGCCGCCATCCACCCCGGCCTGTACCGCCGCCACGAGGGCTGCGTGGACCTCTCAACGATTCGAGGCTCGGGCTTCGGCTATCGGCTCCACGCAATCAACCGCGATCTGCCTCCGCCCGAAATCGAGGTCTGAGAAAAAGGTGTCAGGATGATTTCTTATGGGTCATAAAAATCGTCCTGACACGTTTATTTTCTGCCGCCCTGGCGGTGGAACTCGTCGTCGAGACGCTGCCACAGGGCCGCCATCTCCTTGACGCGGTCGGGCTGCTCGGTTGCCAGGTCGTGGGACTCGATGCGATCGTGCGCGATGTCGTACAGCTCCCAGACGCCGCCGTTCTCCTCCTCGCTGACGAGCTTGTAGTCGCCGACCCGGATGGCTCGGTTCCCCTCGTGCTGCCAGTAGAGGTACTCACGGGGGATCTTCACGTCCTCGCGCAGCACGGGCACGAGACTGCGGCCCGGCAGCGGCGGCCGCGTCTGACCGTGGAACATCTCCGGCGGCGACACGCCCGCAAGCTGCAAGACCGTGGGCACGAAATCGATGATGTGAGCGGGCGTGTGACGCAGCGCGCCGCCGTCGCGGATGACCTTCGGCCAGTGCATGATGAACGGCGTTGCGATGCCGCCCTCATGCACCCAGATCTTGTGCCGGCGGAAGGGAGCGTTGGACGCGCTCGCCCAGCCCGGCCCGAGGCACAGAAACGACGCGGCCGACCCCGGCGGGGCGTCGCGGTCGTGGCCGTCCCCCCGCACCATCAGCGTCGCGTCCGCTCCATTGTCCGACAGGAAGACGATGAGCGTGTCGTCCCACGCTCCCATGCGGCCAAGCTGCTCGAACAGTCGACCGACCTCCTGGTCGAGCCGGTCGACCATCGCCGCGTGGATCGCCATCTTGGTCGCCTGGAACCGCTGCTGCTCGGGCGTGAGGCTGTCCCAGGCCACGGCGTGCTCGACCTCGTCAGGGCCGACCCGGTCCCGCAGGTCGGGCTTGAGGTACCGCGGCGTGAACTTCGCATCCAGCGACGACAGGCCGCAGTCGACGATGCCCGCCTCCCGCAACCGCCGCCAACGCTGCTCGCGGACGGCGTCCCAGCCCCCGAGGTAGCGGGTCCAGTATTTGGCCACGTCCTGCGGAAGGGCGTGCAGCGGGAAGTGCGGGGCGGTGAACGCCAGGTACAAAAAGAATGGCCGGTCCCTGTGGTTCACCGCGTGCTCGGTGAGGAAGTCGATCGCGTGTTGGGTCATGGCCGTGGTCGAGTAGTAGCCCTCGCCCGGCTTGACCGGCGGCAGCGGCCGATCGTCGAGGAAGTGCTTGGTAGGCGTGAAATACCGATCGCAGTCCTCGAATCGGTACGACCGGTCGAACCCGCCCGCCAGGGCCGCCCCGTCGATGTGCCACTTGCCCGAGTGATAGCTCCGGTACCCGGCCGGCTTCAGCAAGTCGGGCAGCAGGGCCGCCCACGCCGGCCGCTGCCGGGCGGGGTCGCGGTTGACCTGCTGGGCGTAGTAGCCGGTCGTCAGGCACGCCCGCGTCGGCCAGCAGCGGGCCGTGTTGTACATCTGCGTGAACCGTAGCCCGCCCGCGGCCAGCCGGTCGAGGTTCGGCGTGGCGATCTCCCCGCCGTAGCCGCCGATGTCCGAAAAGCCCATGTCGTCGGCCAGGATGAGCACGACGTTCGGCCTCGCCGGCAACGCCCCAGCTTCCTCAGCCGCGGTCACCGGCGCAACCAAGCCCAGCAGCCCGATGCCCAACAGGACCGTCCATCGATATCCCGATCCCCGCTTCAGCAGATTCATGATTCATCCTCGATAATCGCACATCCGGAGGCCACAGGTATCCGCCCGATCGCCAGGCCCTCGCCGCCGGTGAGTCTATCCGAAAACCGGCGACTTCACAGGCCCGGGCCGCGGGGGTTGGCAGACGGGTCCCGTCATGATATCATTATGATATCAGAAGAACCATTGCCGCAAGGAGGCACGCCCATGCCGGACATTCTGATTCGCGGGCTCGACGCCCAGACACTCAAACGGCTTAAGGCCCGTGCCAAGCGGCACGGCCGCTCGCTTCAGAGCGAGGCCAAGCTGCTGCTCGAGCAGGGCACCGGCCCGACCCGCGAGGAGATCGCCGCGATGCTCGATCGCTGGGCGCGGCGGTTCGCCGGGCGCCAGTTCCGCAGCAGCGTGGCTCTTATCCGCGAGGGCCGCCGCCGATGAGCGCGTGCGTGGTCGACGCCAGCGTCATCGCCGCCGCGTTGTTCCAGGAGCCGCATGCCGACCGGGCGCGGACTCTGCTGGCCGGCGGGCAAGAGTTGTACGCCCCGGACCTGATTCACGCCGAGGTCGCGAACGTCATCTGGAAGCGCCACCGCCGCCGCGAGGTGGATGATCAGGAGGCTGGCGAACTCCTGACCGACCTGCTGCGCCTGCCGCTTTGGACCACGCCGTCGGCCGACCTGGCTGCGGCGGCCCTACAGTTGGCCCTGCGGACGCGTCGCACGGTCTACGACTGCCTGTACGTCGCACTGGCAGTCGCAGCCAACAGCGTTCTGGTAACCAACGATCGACGCCTCATCAACGCATTGGCCGGCAGCCCTCTCGAAGACCGAATCGCCTGGCTCGGCGAGTATGGCTGACGTACCGCCATCGATCGCAAGGGGACGAGCTGCATGGACATCCGCCCGATGACCGAAGACGACGTGGCCGAGGTCGCCGCCCTGTTGCGGGCGTGTTTTGGGTGGCTCGCCGATCGCGAGGGTTTCACCGCGGAGCAGCGGGCGTTCCTGGTCGGGCCGCGATCGTCGGCCGAGACCATCCGCACGGAATCGAAGACCCGGCCACACCTCGTCGCCTGCCAGGGTGGCGCGATCGTGGGCTTCGTGACCGTCAACGGCCGCCAGATCGCCCGGCTGTACGTCCATCCGAGATATCACCGCCAGGGGGTGGGCAAGGCGCTATTCGAGGCCGCCGAGGCCATGATCCGCGCCGCCGGGCACGGCGAGATGATCGTCGGCGCCCTGGTCGACGATGCGGTGGCGTTCTATCGCGCGATGGGCATGTCGGTCGCCGGCCACGAACTCTACGAGCCCCACATTTTCCTCGGCCGCCGGGTCACGCTCCTGGCCAAGAACCTGCTGCGGTCAGAGAGTCGAACGCGTTGAGTCACGCGCGCTTGCGGCCGAACTCGGGATCGATCCTCACCAGCGCGGCGACGATGAAGCCGGGGATGGTCGAGATGATCACCCACAGGAAGAAGAGCTGATAGCCGACGTGTTCCTGAATCCACCCGCTGGCCATGCCGGGGACCATCATCCCCAGGGCCATGAAGCCGGTGCAGATCGCGTAGTGGGCGGTCTTATGGTGGCCCTCGGCCACCAGGATCATGTAGAGCATGTACGCCGTGAAGCCGAAGCCATACCCGAACTGCTCGACCGCCACCGCGGCGGCGATCACGTGCAGGCTCTCCGGCTGGGCGTAGGCCAGATACACGAACGCCAGATCGGGCGTGTGCATGATGATGACCATCGGCCACAGCCAGTTCTTCAGGCCGTGGCGCGAGATCAGCACGCCGCCCAGGATGCCGCCGGCGAGCAGGGCGAACACGCCGACGGTGCCCTTGATGAAGCCCACCTGGCCCGTGGTCAAGCCCAGGCCGCCCTTGATCCGCTCGTCGAGCAGGAACGGATAGACCAGCTTGACCAGTTGAGCCTCGGCCAGCCGGTAGAACAGCAGGAAGACGATGATGATCGCGATCCGGTCCTTGCGGAAGAACTCGCCGAAGACGCTGAAGAACTCACCCAGCACGCCACCCCGGCCCGTGCGGGCGGCCCGATCGGTGGCCGGCCGGGGCAGGGC
>JACQVT010000135.1 GCA_016209665.1 Planctomycetota bacterium
AGCCCGCCGACCAGGTCGCTCCCGCCTCCCAGGGGTCGGGCCTTGACTCCGAAGTTGCCGAGCTGGCCAACCGCCACTGGAACGCAGGTTGGCTCGTAGAGTTCGAACGCTCGCATGACAGTCCCTACCTCGCGTTCTTGAGCGCGGCCAGCAGCTTCGCGCGCGTAAGCGGCATGTTCTCGACCCACACGCCGACGGCGTTGTAGACGGCGTTGACGACGGCCGGCGCGGGCGGGCCCATGGGCGGCTCCCCGATGCCGTGAGCGCCGTAGGTGCCGTACTCCTTGGGGTGCTCGACCAGGACGACCTCGATCTGGCGCGGCGCGTCCTTGATGCTCAGCGGCTTGTAGTCGAGCATGTTCGGGTTGAGCGGGAGTCCGGTGGCCGCGTCCACCAGCATCTCCTCCGTCAGCGTGGCGCCCAGCGCCATGACCACCCCGCCTTCGATCTGCTGCTCGAGGGCGAAGGGGTTCAGGGCGCGGCCCACGTCGTGGGCCGCCACGAACTTCACGACCTTGACGGAGCCCGTGACGGTGTCGACCTCCACCTCGGCAGCGTGCGCGGCCCAGGCGGTGCGCTCCCACTTGGTGTCCTGCTGGCCGACGTACTGACCGATGATCGGGCCACCCCGGAACCCGACCACCTCGCCCAGCTTCAGCTTCCTGGACGGGTCGCTCTTGACCACGACCTCGCCGCCGCGCAGGTCGAGCTCATCGGGCTGCACCGTGAGCTGCTCGTTCTTCTTCCTGGCGTCGTCGGCGAGCTTCCGGGCAGCCCACTCCAGGATCTGGCGCCGGGCATCCTGGCCGGCCTGGTACATGGCGTAGGAGCCGGTGTTCGTCTGGACGCTGCCGAAGGTTCCCAGGGTGTCGGTGGTGAAATCGGTGTCGACCCACGGCGTCACCGTCACGCTGTGTAGCGGCACGCCCAGCGACTCGGCGGCCACCATCGCCACCAGCGTCCGCTGGCCGTCGCCCAGCTCGTTGGAGGCCGACACGCACTGCACCGTGCCGTCGGTGTTGACGATCATCTGGCCCGTGATCGGGTTGCCCCCGCCGCCGTGGCTGCAGGCATGGGCCGCCAGGCCGATACCGTGGAACACGCCCGGCCGCACCTCCCTGGCGCGCGGCGCGTGCCACGTCTGCTTCCAGCCGATGCGGTCGGCCGCCTGGGTGATGCAGGTGCGGATGCCCGGGTTGGAGAACGGCTTCTTCGTGTCCGGGTTGCCCACCTCGTTCAGGTTCTTCAGCCGAAACTCGACCGGGTCCATGCCGATGGTGTAGGCGGCCTTCTCCATCGTGATCTCGAGGGCGAAGGTGCCGTTGGGGTGGCTGACGCAGCGGTACGGCCCCGACTTGTACGAGTTGGTGAAGACGTCCACCGCCTCGAGCTTCAGGTTCGGGATCTGGTACAGGTTGTACATGTTGAACCAGGCGCCGTTCGCCGCGCCGGCCCGCTGGGCGCCCACGTTCGCGTACACCTTGAAGCGCCCGAAGGCCAGCGACCCATCCCGGTTCACGCCGAGCTTCATCTCGTTGCGGAACTGGGGCCGATGGGTCCGGGTGACGAAGTCCTCCTCGCGGGTGTAGATGGTCTTGATCGGACGGGCCGTCATCCTGGCGAGGATGGCGGCGTGCGCTTCGGCCAGGTCGATCCCCGAGCGGTAGCCGTAGCCGGAGCCCATGTAGCCGGGCTGGATCACGCGCACCTTGTTCTGCGGGAGCTTCAGCGCCTGGGCCAGCCCGCTGCGCACCCCGTGCGCCCATTGGCTGGTGTAGTAGACCACCAGCCTGTCGTTGTCCCAGTAGGACAGGGAGGAGGTGGGCTCCAGGGCCAGGTGCTGCTCGGTGGAGCGTCCGCTCACGCTCTGCACGACCACCTCGGCCTGGGCCAGCGCCGCGTCGCCTTCTCCCCGCACGAACGGCGTCTCCACGTTGATGATGGTGCCGTCGAGTCGGTTCTCCCACTGCTTGGCGGCGGATGGCTTCATGCCCTCCAGCATGTCCAGCACGGCCGGCAGCACCTCGTACTCCACCCCGATCTGGCGAATGGCCTCGTCGGCGATGTGCTCCGACTCGGCCGCGACGGCCGCGATCGGCGCCCCGACCTCGAACACCTCCTCGTTGAACAGGGTGCGATTGGGCGGGCCGCTGCCGATGCGGACGTTCTGGTACTCCTTCGGCAGATTGCCCCTGTGCAGGACCTTCACCACCCCGGGCAGCTTCTCCGCCTTGCTGACGTCCACGCTCTTGATCCTGGCGTGGGGGTGGGGGCTGCGCAGGGTTCGCATGTAGAGCATGCCCGGCACGGTCCTGTTCTGGACGTATCTGCCGATCCCCGTCACCACCCCCAGCCCCTGGATGCGGGGGATGCGCTTGCCCAGCACCTCGAACGGCCCACCGGCCTGCGGTGCCTGGACCTGGAAGGCGGTGGGGCGAAAGGTGGACAGTCTGTTCGCGTGGCGGTCGATGAAGGGCGCGGCGAGCTCCGGCCATTCGCCGATCAGCTCATCCCACTCGGGCGAGGCCCGCAGCGCCTGCCACTCAGGGTCGGACAAGCCGGCGGCGTAGCGCGGATCCTGCACGGCTCGCACGACATCGGTCTTGATGTCTGCCATGTTCGTATCCCTCCCTGCAGCTCGGCCGGCGGCCTACGCCGCGCCCGTCCGCATCTCCGCGGCGGCCTTCTCGACCGAGTCGTAGATCTTGGCGTATTCGCCGCAGCGGCAGATGTTGCCGGCGAGTCCCTCGCGAATCTGCTCGCGGGTGGGGCTCTTGTTGACCTGCAGCAGGGCGTAGGTGGTCATGATGAAGCCGCGGGTGCAGATGCCGCACTGGAAGCCGCCCTCCTGCCAGAAGGC
>JACQVT010000136.1 GCA_016209665.1 Planctomycetota bacterium
AGTGAGAAGTGAGAACGGACTACGGACTACGGACCACGGACCCATGACCACGCAAGCCACTCACCGCCAGCCGCTCACCGCCAGCCGCCAGCCGCAAGCCCCAAGCCTCAAGCCCTGGCTCACCGCCGCGGCCGCCGTCCTCCTGGGACCCACCGCCGCGGCGTGGGCGGCGACCGGCCTCGCCGAGGTGCCCTCGCCGGGCGGGTTCATCGGCATCGGCCGCGTGGTGCTCGTGCTGGTGGCGGTGACGCCGTGGCTGCTCTTCTGCCAGTGGCTGGACAAGGACGTCGCCCGCTTGCGGAAGATGAACCGGGAGATGTGGAACAGCATCGTGCTGGGCGGCGGGGTTGTCGGGCTGATCCTGTGGATCCTTCTGCCGTGGAAGACGGCGGGCATGTTCGCGGCCGGGTTCGGGCTGTGGTTGGTGGTGACCGTCGGCGTGGGCGGCTCCTACGTGTTCGTCCGCAACAGCATGGTCGACGCCCCCAGCCGGGTGTTCACGCCGCGGCACATCAAGGCGTGGTTTGCCGGCCTGGGCAAAAAGGGCAAGAAGGACGGGGTTCCATCCCTGGCCATCGAACGGGTCAAGATCACCGGCCCGGACAAGAAGCGGGTGGCCGTCCCCTCGGATCCCAACCAGACCGCGGCCTACGAGGCGGCCCAGAATCTGTTGTTCGATGCCCTGTGGCGGCGGGCCACTGACGTCGAGATGCTGGTCGCGGGCGAGAACGTGCGGATGGCCTATCGGATCGACGGGGTGGTGATGCCGCGCAGCGATCTGTTGCCCCGGGAGGTCGCCGGCCCGGCGGTGGACTTCCTCAAGGGTATCGCCGGGCTGTCGGTCGAGGAGCGGCGCAAGCCGCAGAAGGGCACAATCAGCGGCGTGATCCCCGGCGGCCCCAGCGGCGAGACGAAGATCGAGGTCCTGACCAGCGGCACCACGCAGCACGAGCGGCTGGCCCTCAAGATCGTCGGAGACGAGAACCGCCTCCGCATGGCCGACCTGGGTGTGACCAAACAGCAGCGCGAGGCAATTGACGGTTTCGTCAAGGCGCCCGGCGGGCTGGTCCTGGTGAGCGGTCCGCGGGGCAGCGGCGTTACCACGACGCTGTATGCGGCCCTGCGCTGCCACGACGCGTTCATGCAGAACCTGCTGACCCTCGAGCAGGTGCCGCTGATGGAGCTGGAGAACATCACGCAGAACCTGTACGACTCGACCAAGCACGAGGGGAGCTACGCCCGGCAGCTCCAGACCGTGCTCCGCCGCGAGCCCGACGTGGTGATGGTCAGCGACTGCATGGACCGCGAGACGGCCCACTTGGCGGTGACGGCGGCCCGTGGGGGCAAGAAGATCTACATGGGCGTGCAGGCCAAGGACAGCTTCGACGCCCTCAAGCGGGTGCTGAGCCTGGCCAGCGACACCGACTCCGTCGCCGAGGCCCTGCTCGGCGTGACGTCGCAGCGGCTGCTCCGCAAGCTGTGCGTGGCCTGCCGGATCGCCTACAAGCCCGACCCGCAGGTGCTCAAGAAGGCCAACCTGCCGCTGGACAAGATCGAGCACTTCTTCCGCATGCCGCGGCCGGAGGAATACGTCGACGAGAAGGGCAACCCACGGGTCTGCGCGAACTGTCAGAACAGCGGGTACTACGGGCGGACGGGCATCTTCGAGGTCCTGGTCATGAACGACAGCGTCCGCGAGCAGATCCGGGCCGGCCAGCCGGTGAACGCCATCCGGGCGTCGGCCCGCAAGTCCGGCATGTTATACTTGCAGGAGATCGGCGTGCAGAAGGTGATCGAGGGCGCGACCAGCATGGCGGAGATGCTGCGGGCCATCCGCGACGAGGAGGCCAAGCCGGGACAGTGAGGGCAAACGCAGATGAATCGACACGGAGACGCGGGGACGCGGAGACGCGGGGATGGGCCAACTGTCCGTCTCTCCGCGTCTCCGCGTCTCCGCGTCCCCGCGTCCCCGCGTCGGTTCTTCCGGCCCTGAGGAGCTTGCCATGTGGTTTTCACTATTCGCCGTCGTTTTGATCCTGGCCATCACGTTCTACCAGGGTCTGCTGGGGCTGTTCAGCTCGGTGATCAACTGCATCCTGACCATCGTGGCGGCGGCGCTGGCCTTCGGGCTCTACGAGAACGTTTACTTCGACTATCTGATCGACCGTCAGCCCGAGGAGGGGCAGGCGATCGCCCTGATGGCCATCTTCATCGTCTCCCTGCTCGTTTTGCGGGTGATCTTCGATCTGGTCATCAAGGACAACGTGCACTTCCCGCTGTACGTGGACCGGGTGGGGGGCGGCGTCTTCGGCTTTGTCACCGCGATGATCATCATCGGCACGCTCAGCGTGGCCGTCCAGATGCTGCCGTTCTCGTTCCGGTGGCTCGGCTTCTCGCGGTACGCGATGTTCGACGCCACCAGCGGCGCCCCGCTCGAACTGACGCCCAAGGACGAGAAGCACGACGCGGAGGACGCCTTGGCCGAGGTGGACATCCGCACCGTCAAATTCGTGCGGCAGGGCCTGTGGCTGAGCCCCGATGCGTTCGCCGTCGGCCTGGCCTCGCACTTGTCGGACAATGCCCTGGCCGGCACCAGCAGTCTGGCCAAGGCGAGACCGGCCCTGCTGGACGACATCTACTGGGCCCGCTTCAACGCCGTCGGGCAGAAGACCGGCGTCGCCCGCGCGGCCGATGCCATTTCGGTCGAGACCTGCTGGCGGCTGCCGGATGACGGCTTGTACGTCCTCGGCAAAGTCAAGGAGGGCAAGGCCCCGCTGACGCCGCCCCGCGCGAACGACGAGAAGCTGCCCGGCGGTTACCAGTGGCTGGCGGTGCGGGTCAAGCTGACGAACGACGCCACCGATGACGGTTCGAGCTACCGCTTCACCACCAACCAGGTCAGCCTGGTGACGCGCGGCAAGGGCGGCCGCACCCGCGTCTATCGCCTGGTGGGGATCAACGCCCCCGCGGAAAACGTTCTGAACGCCCCCAGCAAACTGAAGGAGCTGCACTACCGGCTGCACCCGGGCGAGACGGTCATCCGCAGCGGGGGACGGTTCGATTTTGTGTTCGAGGTGCCCGAGGACGAGGAACCCTGGTTCGTCGAGTTCCGCCGGAACGCCCGGGCCGAGGTCCGCCGCATCGACGAGGAAGCGGCGCCGTCGCTGGCCGAGGCGGCCCGCCCCGGCGCCAGGAGGCCCGGCAAGCGGGACATCAAACCCGAAGACCAACAGGCTCCCGACACCGGTGGTGGCAACGTGCGAGAGGACCAACCCCCGGACCGGGGAAACCGGCCCAAGCCGCAGATCAACGTGCACAGGGGCGTCGACCCGGGTGAGGAGGCCCGGTCCGGCGGCCGGACGCGAAGGTATACCACCGACCAGACAGGGTCGTTCTTCAGCAACGACTTGCCGTTTGATTCGTTGACCAACTACACGACGAACACCATCGAGATTCGGTCGGACACGGTCATCGGAGGCCAGGGGTACCTGATCGCCCGCCTGGACAAGAACGACCAGCCTCTCAAAGGCAACAAACCGCCGCTCCAGCACTTCGATGTACCGGAGAACGTGCGGTTGCTGCAAGTCAGCGTGCGACGGTTGCATCCGGGCAGCACGCTCGCCCAAGCCATGGACTTCGCCCGGCAGCTTGGAAACGTGTCCGTCAAGGATGGGCAGGGCAAGGAGTATCCCGCGGTCGGCACCTGGGGTATCGCGACGGTGGGTCGCGACCGATTATTTGAACTCATCTATTTCGACGAGACGACCCAGATCGGATCCCCGGCGCCGCCCAAGCTGGACAAGATCCGGCGGGACGACATGGTCAATGACTACGCGCTCTACTACCTGTTCCATATTCCGCCGGGCAAGAGGATCGTGACGTTCCTGACGCCCAAGGGCAGCGGCGAGGACCTGCGGGACCAGAACCTGGTGGCCCCCAACTGATCGTGGGCCGGTATCAGTTCCGAGAGGCCGGAAGGGTTATCCTGGAGCAATGTTGATGCGCGCCGAGATTTGCGTCTGGCCGATCGTGGCGGTGGTGCTGGGGGGCGGCATCGTACGGGCCGATGATGAGGAGCTGTCGCGAATCCCGCCGGACTACGTTCAGTTAGCCGTCCGGCTGGCGGACGCCAAGACGTCATTGCCGGCTGCGATCGTCGCCGCCGAGAGGCGGATCAACGGGCAGGCCCGGTCGGCTGAGACCCGGCTCGAGAATGGCCGGCTGGAAGCGGTGATCACAGTGGTTGCGCCGGACGTGACGGCCGAAGTGACCGTCGACCTGGCCAAGGGCGACATGGGCGCCCCTGCGGCGCAATCCGACGCGCCACTGCTCGCGGCACTGGCGGCGGCGGAGCAGGCCGGCGGCGGCAAGGCGATCCGGGCGACGCCCGACGCCGACCACGCGGACCAGATCGTCGTCGAAGTCGTCGCCGCCCAGGCCCGCAAGGAACTCACCATCCACGTCCCCGGCGGCAAGGTTGTGGCGAGCCGCGAACTGTCGCTGGTCCGGTTTCCGGGGGCGGCGGTCAGCGGCGAGCCGATCGAGACCGCCTCGGGCCTGATGTACTACGACCTGGAGGCAGGCCAGGGCCCAAGCCCGGTGAACCTCAACGACAAGGTGAAGGTCCACTACACCACTTGGCTGATGAACGGCAAGGAACTGGACAGCTCGTACAAGCAGGGGCCGGCGGTGTTTCTGCCGCTCAACCAGTTCATCCCCGGCTGGATGGAGGGACTGCGGACGATGAAGGCGGGCGGCAGGCGCAAGCTGATCGTCCCGGCGGCGCTGGCCCACGGACCAAAGGCCCACGGTGCGATCCCCGCCGGGGCGATGCTGTTGTTCGATGTCCACCTCCTTGACGTGAGCGAGGCCCGGCCCCAGACTCAGCCGGCCCCCGGGGCGAGCGGGCTGCCCACCGTGCAGCCGACCTCGCGGCCGGCAATGCCCGGCGCGAAGAAACCGTCGGGCGGCTGAGTACGGGCACGGAGTCAATGGGGCGGCCCCAGTGCGATTGAACCAGCACGAAGCGCAAGCGAGTGCTCATCGTCTGGCGGGTGGCCCACCTCCTCTGGAGGTGGGGGAGACGATGATTCTGCCCGGTTCGCGCATCGGCTCCCCCACGTCTGAAGACGTGGGGCACCC
>JACQVT010000137.1 GCA_016209665.1 Planctomycetota bacterium
ATGCAGTATGACGAGTACCCCGGCGTTTGCGTAAGATGATTCACGATGAAAACGCTTAGCATCGACTGTACGGATGCGCTGGCCGATCGACTGCAGAACTTGGTCCGCGAGGGATGGGTTGCGGACGAGCAGCAGGCGATTATCGAGGCCCTGCGCCGATTCCTGGACGCCCACCGCCCTGAGCTGATCGAATCCCAGATCCGTGCCGACGTGGACTGGGGGTTGCATGGCAGGGACTGACCAGCCGCTGGTCGTTGCCGACGCCGGTCCCATCATCCATCTTGACGAATTAGGTGTCCTCGAACTCCTGGGTCCATCGTGGACGATCCTGATCGCGCCCGAGGTCTGGCGCGAGGTGGTTCGTCATCGTCCGGCATTGCGGATCGGCGACGTCGCAGGTGTCGCCATCGTACAGTCCCCGGCGGTTACTGCACCCCGACTCACGGTGCTCGCGGACTTGCTGGCTCTGGATGCCGGCGAGCGCGCGGCCCTCTCGATCATGGAGGAACGGGCCGCGGATCTGTTCCTCACCGACGATGCGGCAGCCAGGATGGCGGCCGAGTCGCTCGGTTTTGCCGTGCATGGTAGCATCGGTCTCATTATTCGTTCCATCCGGACGGGCACCCGTCGGCCGCAACAGGTAATCCGGATACTGCGGGAAATTCCACAGAAGAGCACTCTACATATCTCTCCGTCGCTCCTATCGCACGTGATCGCCGAAGTCGAGGAGCAGGAGACTGCCTGACGATCCCGCGGTAGGTCATAGCTCCACCTCAATCCTCATTATATCCCGCTCGCCCACTCGGCGCCAGTTCCATTGAATGCAGAATGTCGAAATCGGCAGACTCTGAATGCCGGGACTCCCTCGAATACTCAGCGACGAACGGTCGAGGACTGAATGGAAGGGGACGTCAGCCGCCGCAGGGGACTCAGCCGGTGCCGTTGCTGGTCTGGTTGAGCAGGAACAGGACGGCCATGCGGATGGCCAGGCCGTTAGAGACCTGGCGGAGGATGCTGCTTTGCGGACCGTCGGCCACGTCGCTGGCCAGTTCGACGCCGCGGTTGATCGGGCCGGGGTGCATGACGAGCAGGTCGGGTTTGGCTTTTTTCATCCGCTCGCGGGTCAGGCCGAACAGCCGGACGTATTCCTCGGTGCTGGGGAAGACCTGGCTGGTCATGCGTTCGCGCTGGATGCGGAGCATGTTGACGACGTCGGCGTCCTTCAGGGCGGCGTCGAGGTCGTGGCTGACCCTGGCCCCAAGCTGCTCGAAGGCCCGCGGCACCAGCGTGGTCGGGCCGACGAACGTGACCTTGGCCCCCAGGCGCGTCAGGCCCCAGAAGTTCGACCGGGCCACGCGGGAGTGGGCGATGTCCCCGACTATGACGACGTTGAGGCCCTCGAGGCGGCCATTGCGCTCGCGGATGGTGAAGATGTCGATGTGGCCCTGCGTGGGGTGCTCGTGCTGGCCGTCGCCGGCGTTGATGACGTGGCAGTCGGTGCATCGGGTGATGTGCTCGGGGGCCCCGCCGGCCGGATGGCGGATGATGAACGTGTCGACGCCCATGGCCTCGATGTTGCGGACGGTGTCGCGTAGCGATTCGCCCTTCGAGACGCTGGATACCCTGGTGTTGAACTCCAGCACGTCGGCGCTGAGGCGTTGGGCCGCCAGCGTGAAGCTCATCCGCGTGCGCGTGGAGTCCTCGAAGAACAGGTTGACGACGACGCGGCCGCGGAGGGCCGGCACCTTCTTGATGCTGCGGGTCGAGACCTCCTGAAAGCTCTCGGCGGTGTGGAGGATGTGCATGATCTCCTCGGCTGAGAGGTCCTCGAGACCGAGCAGGTGTTTGCGTTTCCAGGTGAAGCCGTCGGAGGCGGGCGCCAGGCCGTCGGCGGGAGCGGTGGTCGCATTCGGCTCCGGCCGGCTCTGTGCCGCTGGGGTGGAGGTCTGGCTATCGGCAACGTTTGTGCTCATCCGACCCGCACCTCCTCGATCTGGTCCGACTCGGTCAACAGCACGGTCACGGGCACGTCCTGCCTGGGCACGCGTGCGCCCACGAAGTCGGCCTGGATGGGCAGTTCTCGGCCCGGGCGCTCGACGAGCACGGCCAGCCTGATGGCCTTCGGCCGCCCGAGGTCGACGAGGGCATCCATCGCCGCCCGGGCGCTGCGGCCGGTGTACAGCACGTCGTCGACCAGGATGATGTACATGCCGTTGATGTCGAAGTCGATCTCGGTCTTGCGGAGGACGGCCTGCGGACCGAGTTCGGCCAGATCGTCGCGGTAGAGCGTGATGTCGAGCGAGCCGTGCCGGATGCCGTTCATCCCGTGCCGGCCGAGGGCAGTAATCAGGCGGCCGGCGAGTACCTCGCCCCGCCGGCGGATGCCGATGACCGCGGTCGGGACGCCCGCCGGCAGACTGTCGGCGATTTCGCCGGCAAGCTGATCGATCGTCTGGCTGATTTGGCCGGCGTCGAGGATGATCTGGCTGGTTGAAGCACGGCTCATGGCATCTTGAGGTTAATACACGGCCGGCCGGCGGGCAAGTCCAGTAGCGCTGTGATCCCGCTGAAGCGGTCCGCGCCTGGTCCAGCGTGATCAACCTCCCGGCGTCCTTGGACGGGGTCACCTTGGCAGAACATCTCGCCGCTGCCCGGTGTGCATACAGAGGCTACCTGTTGGTCACGCCGAGACAGAGGTCGGCGGCCGCGGCGGGAGCGCCGGCCGGGCGGCTGTCGCCGGCCGTTGAACTGGATGGACTCAACCAGCAGCAGGTCAAGGAGTTCGACATGGTCGTCGTCATGCACGGCGACTATGGTGCGGCCGCTCGGAGCCATGGCCAGGAACTCTGGACTCTTCACGAGGTACTCCCGCCCACTGCCCGTCCGGATCGTGAACGGTTTGAACGGGTGTGCTTCGTAGGCCTCGCGGAGGCGCTCAATGGTCATCGGGAGTGTTTCCTGTTTCCCCGGGCAAATCTCAGCCGTCACCATTGCAGCTCTCAAGGCACGGGGCAAATACGTGTGGGCCGTCGCTCCGCCAACTCACTTGGCTTCTTCCTCCCGCCCGGTTTCCTGGCGACGCTTCATCGCGGCCTGGCTGATTTCTTCAAGGTTCTTGTCAGGCCAGAGGGTGCGCTGCCATTTCGTGTAGTCAAAGGGTTCGCGCTGGATCAGGGCGACGAACTTCTCCGCCTGGACATCTCCCAGCGCCGCGACCAGGGCTCGCAGACCTGCGGCCTTGATTTCCGTGTCCGTGAACATTTCACGTCTCTCCTCGAAGGGATTGGCTTGGTTCTCATGCTTCACGGGGCCCCGTCGAGGCGATTGAGGATCCGAAGCAGCCCGTCGAGGATGGTGATTGGATGCGGCGGACAACCTGGGATGTAGAGATCGACGGGGACGATCGAGTCCGCGCCGTCGTGGGCCTCGGGGTGACCGGCGTAGGGTCCTCCGGAAATGGCACACGCGCCGACAGCGATGACCAGCTTCGGGGCGGGAACGGCGGCGTAAGTCTTCTCCAGGGCGAGCCGCATGTTCGTCGTGACCGGGCCGGTGACCACGATCCCGTCGGCATGGCGGGGTGAGGCCACGAACTGGATGCCGAATCGACCGATGTCGTAGACCACGGTCGTGAGCACGTTCAGGTCGGCTTCGCAGGCGTTGCAGCCGCCCGCGCTGACCTGCCGAAGCTTCAGGGAGTGTCCGAACAGCCTCAGCGATTTCTCCTGAAGGGCCCGGGCCAATGCGAACGGCTCGCGGGTCAGGACGAGATCGTCACGCCGGCTCGCCGACAACCGGTAGTCCGGCGATAAGCTGACGGCGCCCGTGGAGCAGGCCTGTGTGCACTCGGTGCAGAACAGACAGCGGCCCATGTCGAGTCGCAGCGATCCTTCATGTCGCGTGATCGCGTTGGTGGGGCAGGATTGTTCGCAGGCAGCGCAGCCCGCAGCGCACTTGTCCTCCTGCAAGACCGGCAGGCCGCGGAACCGGTCCGGCAGACTCGGTCGGTCCTTGGGGAACCCTACCGTCCGGTGGCCCTGATGGATTCGAGCGGCTAACGCTTTGAGCATGGCTCCCTCATCACAGGTCGTGCCCGCAGTAGGACAGATTGAAACTCTTGTTGCACAACGGGAAATCAGAAATCTGCTGGTCGCGAAGGGCCATCGCCAGGCCGAACCAGTTGTGAAACGAGGGGTCGACGATCTTGTAGCCGGCGAACCGGCCGGCATCGTCGGTGACGGCCACATGGCAGATTTCTCCCCGCCAGCCCTCCGTCAGGCTGACCGCGATGGCGTTCGGAGCGAGGGCGTTCATTTCCACCCGCACGGGGCCCTGGGGCAAAGCCCGAAGCTGCTCGTGCACGAAGGCGAGTGACCTCTGGATCTCCAGCCATCGAACGTAGGCCCGGGCGAAGACGTCGCCGGCGTGGGCGGTCGAGACCGGGATCTGGACGAAGCGGAAGAAGCCGGTCGGGAATTCATGACGCACGTCGCGCTCCAGGCCGCAGGCCCGGGCCACCACGCCGACGAGACCCAACTCGCGGCAGTCCTCGGTGGAGATCGTTCCCGTGTGTTCGAACCGGCCCAGCACCGACGGGGTCTTCCAGAGCAGGTCGACCGCAATCTCCACGTCCCGGCGAGCCGCTTCGAGCCGGCGCAGCAGTTCCAAAACGCGCGGGGGATCCAGATCGAACCCGACGCCGCCCGGCCGCACCAGCCCTCGTCCGAATCGGCTCCCGCAGATCGAGGCCGTCATGTTCAGGAAATCACCGCGGAGCCGCCCGCAGAATGAGGCCGTCGGCAGGTAGCCGACATCGTTGGCCAGCGCTCCAAGGTCGCCGGTGTGGTTGGCCAGGCGCTCCAGCTCCAGCGCGATGCCTCGTATCGCCAACGCCCGCGGCGGGACCCGGCAGCCGGCCAGTGACTCGAGGCCTTCGCAATACGCGATGGCCTGGCCGACGCTGGTGTCGCCGGCGAGCGTCTCCATGTAGTGAATGGTCCTCTTGTCGGGACCGCCGACCAGGGCTCGTTCCACGCCCCGGTGTTGGTAGCCGAGAGAAATCTCCAGGTGGAAGACGTGCTCGCCGTGGCATTGAAAGCGGAAGTGGCCGGGCTCGATGATGCCCGCGTGCACGGGGCCCACGGCGACCTCGTGGATCTCGCTGCCGCGCACCTGGAAGTAGGGAGTCACGCCGGGCTGGATCTGGCTGCCCGCTGCGCCGCGGCGCGGTGCACAGAACCGGATCGGTTTGAGCCACGGGTGGCCCTCGGGCCGAATTCCCCACGTCTCGGCCAACTCGCGTTCGAACCAGTGAGCGGCCGGGCAGTCCGGTGTCAGCGCCTGATACGTGTCCGCGACGCTGGTGGCCAGAACGGAGATCGTGCCGGCCGCCGGGTCGGCGGTTGTGGCGTACAGGTGCAGCCGATCCGAAGCGACGGGCTGGCCCTTGACACGCGATGGACGCAAGGCGTCCAGGGGCGACAGGGTCGCGTCGCGTGTCAAGGGCTGGCCGAACAGGGCGACGAGCCTGGCCCCGCGTCTCACCGCTGCGATCACGCTCCGCCGGAACTGCTCGGTTCCCACGAGCGGGACGTCGGCGAAGGCCGCCGTCTCGCCCGGGCACATGCTCAGGGGCTGGGCCGTCGATGGCATCAGAATCCCCCCATTCCCGCGGCCGCTGACAGCAGGGTCGCTCGCAGCCCGCCGGGTAGATACAGACCGAGTATCAGCACCAGCAAGCCCAGGCCAATCGACGGCAGGACTGCGGACCATCGTTCGGGGCCGGTCTGGGGCAACTCCCGGTTGCCCGGGCTTCCGTAGGCCATGCCGAGAAAGCTGGTTGCCATGCCGATGAAAACCGCCGCGAGGGCGAAGAGGTACAGGAAGGCGACCAAGCCGTGCCCGCCGTCCAGCGCGGCCTTCAGGATCGTCAGTTCACTGACGAACGTCCCGAATGGCGGGGAACCGGTGATCGCCAGGAGGCCGGCCAGCCACAACACCCCGGAAATTGGGGCCACCCGCGTCAGCCCGCGGATGTCGCCCACCGACTTGGTGCCGTACGCCGCCAGGATGTTGCCGGCCACGAGGAACAGCATGGCCTTGGTCAGTGAATGATTGACGGCGTGCAGCATGGACCCGAACGCACCGGCGCCGCCCAATCCGACGCCCAGGGCCAGAATGCCCACGTGCTCGATGCTCGAATAGGCGAGCATGCGCTTGTAATCCGCCTGGCCGATGATGAACACCGCGGCCAGCGCCATCGAAAGCAGACCGAAGGCCACGAGCAGTTCGCGGCCGAAGCCGCCCAGTCCGGCGGCCACGCACACCTGCTGGGCGCGGAGGATGCCCAGGAACGCGCAGTTGAGCAGCGCTCCCGAGAGCAGGGCGGAAATGACCGACGGGGCTTCGCTATGAGCGTCGGGCAGCCACGTGTGCATAGGGGCCAGCCCCATCTTCGTGCCGTACCCTACCAACAGCAGGATGAACGCCGCCTTGAGCCAGACGCCATTCAGGTGCGCCTCGGGCCCGATCAGCGAACTCAGCAGCAGCGAAGCGCCGCCTCCATGCGCGTCCGTGGCGGCGATCGCCAGGAAGAAGTTGCCCAGCAGGGCCAGGGCGATGCCGACGGAGCAGATCAGCAGGTATTTCCAGGTGGCCTCGAGCGATCGGTGATGGCGGTGAAAGTAAATCAGGGGGGCACTGGCCAGCGTGGTCGCCTCGATGGCGACCCAGAGCAGGCCGAAGTGCCGACTCAACGCCACCAGGGTCATCGTCGAGAGGAACAGCAACAGACAACCGGTAAAGCGGGCCTCGGGAGCGTTTGCGAAGAGTTCTCCTTCTTCGAAATCCCGGTGATGAACCGGCTTCTCGCGAGCCAGATAGCCGATGCCGTAGATCGTGGCGGCCATGAACAGCACGCTCGTGATCATCAGGAACAACAGGCCGCAGGCATCCAGCCCCAGCAGATGCTCGCCGACGGCCGGCGACGGGCCGATGATCCAGGCCGCCACCGTCATGATCAGGTGGGCGGTGGCGCTCAGGGCGAGCAGCACTCGTCGCGGGATGTCGGCCCGGATGAAGAACGCGGCCACACCTGCGAGCAGAGGACACAGAAACAACGCCAGAGACATGGTCAATCCCTCAGGGCCGAAAGACGATCGGTGTCGATGTGATTGAACTCTTGATTGATATGGAAGATCGTGATCCCCATGACGAACACCGCCACGAAGATGTCCAGCAGCACGCCCAGCTCGACCAGCAGAGTCGATTCCTGCACCAGGCAGATCCCGAACGTGTAGATTCCGTTTTCCAGCACGAGGTACCCGAGGACCTGGGTGATCGCCTTGCGCCGACTGACGATCAGGAACAACCCGGTCAGGATCGCATGGAAGGCCAGGGGCACAATGAGCGTGGAGGCCGGTCGGGGCAGCGGCAGCCGTGATCCCAGCCAGAATGAAACCGGCAAGGCCAGGGCCGCGACCAGGATGGACACGCCGTACCCCACGAAGGGCTCGATTTCGTGTCGGATGTGGGTGTCGCGCATCGCCCGGCCGAGCAACAGCGGGAACACCACCGACTTCAGGCCGATACTGCCTCCGGCCAGCAGGAGTACGTAGAGCGAGGGGGTGTGAGGATGCACGCAGATCGTCAGAAGCCCCAGCACAATTCCCTGCAAGGCGACGGTTCGGATACACGCGCCCAGCCGGCTCATGGCCACGAGTGTCAGGTTCGTAAGCGTCAGCAGGATCAACAGTGTCTCAACCCATGCAGCCATCACGTTTGCCTCAGTACCAGGACCAGCGCAAATATTGCGAACGCCCCGGCCGCGATCAGCATCTGGGGCACGCGCAGCAGCCGGAGCCGGGCCATGCACGATTCGATCACCCCGACCAGGAACGCCAGAGCGAACATCCCCAGGACGAACAGCAGGCTGTCGATCAGGCGAATGCCCACGTGGACCGGGATCACCAACCCGACCAGAAGCGCGCCGAGAACCCAGAGCTTCAGCGCTGCCCCGTAGAGCACGAACGCGAAGTCCGGTCCGCTGTAGTCCAGGACCATCACCTCATGGATCATCGTGAGTTCCAGGTGCGTGTTGGGGTCGTCCACGGGGATGCGTGCGTTCTCGACGAGGAAGACGACCAGCAGGGCGACCGCCCCCATCAGCATGGCCGGCCCGGCGTGGATTGAGAGGTGCTCGGCAATATCGACGAAGATGGTCGAGAGCGAATAGGAGCCGGTCTGCCGGCCCAGCGTCGCCAGGGCCAGCAGCAGAACCGGTTCGGCCAGGGCCGAGAACTGCACCTCGCGGCTGGCCCCCATGCCCTCGAAGCTGGAGCCGGTGTCCAACGCACCCAGGACCGTGGCGAAACGCAGCAGACCTAGCAGGTAGACGACGAGGATCAGGTCGGCGGGAAACTCAATCACTGCCGGTGAGCCGCCGAACGGCACCATGCCGGATGCTACAAAGACGGCCCCCAGGCCCACCATCGGGGCGGCACGGAATACCCAGGTGGTCGTGTGGCTGTAGACCGCGCCCTTACCGAGAAGCTTGCGCAGGTCGTGGTAGGGCTGAAGGAACGGGCTTCCCGTCCGCCCGGCAAAGAATGCCTTGGTTCGGCCGATGATTCCCAGCAGCAGCGGTGCCAGGGCCAGGGCAACCAGCCAGTGAATGATCGAGACGACCGCTTGCATTCGTCACCCGAGCTTCCAAACCAGGGCGGCCAGCAGGGCCAGCGCGATGTACAGGACGTAAACCTGGACGTGCCCGTGTTGCAGCCAGTGCAGGCCGGCCAGCAGGCGGCCCCCGGCCCGCAGCGTCGGCTGGAACAGATGCTCCTGGAACACGTCCGGGGTGTCGGTGTGCAGGCTGGCATCCTGCGGGAAATAGCCCCGAGGCGCGGACAGATCCAGCCGGCTACGCAGGAATACGTCGAACAGTCGGATCAAGGGTTGAGCGATCGAAGAGGCTGTGTACTGCATCCTTGCCGTCGGCGCGGCGTAGCCGCAATCCCAGGTGGGGGCGCTGGTGACGGGTCGGCCTGCGAGCAAACGCCGCCGACAGGCCGCCAGGAATGCGATGACTGCCAACAGCAGAACGGCACTGGCCGCCACCTGCCCAAGCAGCGACCGGATGCCTGCCAAGGACTCGCCGGTGGCGGTCGCGTCCACGCCGCTGACCGCGGCCAGCATCGGCGCCATCATCCCGACCACCAGCGGGGCGAGCAGTCCGACGCCCACGCATCCCGCCGCCAGCAGCACCAAGGGCAATCGCATGGACAGGTCCACCTCATGGGCGCCGGCGGCCTCGGGGGTACGCGGCTCGCCCAGGAAGACGATTCCAAAGGCCTTGGTGAAGCAGGCCACCGCCAGCCCCCCGATGAGCGCCAGCCCCGGTACAACCGCCAGCAGCGAAAGCATGACCGACACCGGCAGGGACGCGATGCCGTGCAGGGCACCGGCATATACGAGGAACTCGCTGACGAATCCGTTGAGCGGGGGCAGACCGCAAATCGCGGCCGCGCCGATCACAAACGTGACTCCGGTCACCGGCATCCGCCGGAGCAGACCGCCCAACCGGTCCAGGTCGCGTGTGCCCGCGCCATGGGCGACCGCTCCCGCTCCAAGGAACAGCAGTGCCTTGAACAGCGCATGGTTGAGGACATGCAGCAGGCCGCCGCCGAAACCCAGCAGAGCGAGCACCGGCGAGCCGCAGACCTGGCCCAGGATTCCCACCCCAAGGCCGAGGGCGATGATGCCGATGTTCTCGACGCTGTGATAGGCCAGCAGCCGTTTGAGGTCGTGCTGAGCCAGCGCGAAAAGCACGCCCAGCAGCCCCGAAGTCAGCCCGATCGCGATCAGAACCCAGCCCCACCACGCCGCCGGCGAGCCCAGGAATGTGAGCGTCCGCACGATGCCGTAGATGCCCATCTTGATCATCACGCCCGACATGACGGCTGAAACGTGGCTCGGCGCCGCGGGGTGGGCCTCCGGCAGCCACACGTGCATGGGCATGAAGCCCGCCTTGGTGCCGAAACCAATGATCGCCAGCAGAAACAGCAACCCGGCACGGCCGCCCACCCAACCGGTCTTGCCGAACAGGGCGAAGTCCAGACTGCCCGCCTGCTGGCCCAGCAGGACGAACAGGGCGAGCAGGAATGCCGTCCCCAGGTGTGTGGCGACCAGGTAGATCCAACCCGCCCGCCGCACGGACTCCTGCTCGGCCTCGAACATGACCAGGAAGAACGACGCCAGGGACATCAACTCCCAGGCGACCAGGAACAGCATGCCGTTGCGGGCCAGGACCAGGACGATCATGCTGGCCATGAGAACGTTGTAGAAGAACCACGGCGGACCGAGAGCCTTATATCTGGCATAGGAGCCTAGATACCGCGCCCCGTATATCGCGGCCAGGCCGCCTACCACGAGGACGGGGATGAGGAACCAGGCTGAAAGCCCATCGAGGGCCAGCGTGAGTGAACCATAGGGCACGGACCACGCCCACTGCACCGGCGGGAGAATCTCGCCGCCAACGACTCTGAGCGCAGGTACGATCCCAAGCAGTGCCGCGGCCACCGCACCGGCTGGGCCGACGATGGCTACCGCCCGTGGGCGTCTCGACAACATCAGGCAGACCAGACCGCTGGCCAGCAGAAGGCCCACCCCGACGAACAGAAGCTGCATTTCAGCGTGCCTCCTGTCCGGCGGCGGTGAGCGGGCGGCCACAGTTCTGGTCCACGCGGAGGGCCTCGTTCATGATCTGGTCGCGCGAGCCCTGCTGCTGGATGACGGCCTTGAACTGCGGGTCGCGAAGAGCAAACGACAGCCGTGAGAGCAGGTGGAGGTGGGCACGGACCGCGGGGCTGATCAGGGAGAATAGGGTGTGTACGGGCTGGCCATCGAGCGAGCCAAAGTCGACCGGGCGCTCGAGGAAACACAAGGTGACGGCCGGCTGTGATACGTGCAGCACGATGGGGTTGCGTACGTGCGGAATGGCGATGCCGTCCCCGATCCCGGTGGAACCCAGGGCCTCTCGGGCGAGCAAAACGCGGTAGAGGAACTCGCGGTCGACATCCTCCGGCAACCGCATGTTGTCGACCAGGGCCTGCAAGACGCTCGGCTTGTCGACCCCATTGAGGCGGTAGACGATTCCGCCGGCCTTGAGAGCGCCCGCCAAGGTGGGCAACGCAATGGTAGTGCTTTCCGGCTCCTGAAGCAGTTCCTCGGAGACGTTGATCCTGCGAGCCATCGCCCACTCCAGCAGTTCAGCCCGGTTGAACCGGTACTGCTCGTTGACCCGGTAGGCAGGCAGGCTGCCCTGGGTGATCCAACGGTAAACTGTTTTCTCGGCGACGTTTAACAGGCGGGCTACGTCCCGAACGGTCAGTTGCATGTTCGACTCACTGGCATGCTCTTCTGTGCCTATGTAATGGACAACTGTGGACATCCTAGCTACGTAGGTCTCAGAAGTCAACGGCTTTCCAAAAGGCCATCGCTGTGGGCATGAGTGGCAGTCTTGGCCTTCGTGGGGCGGGTGGGACCCTGCTCGGGCGAGGTTTCGGCCAGCATCAATGCCGACCGGCCGTGGTGCCGACGGGGGGCCTGATGGCTCAGCGGCTACGCCCGACCGTGCCGATCGGGCTACCTGCCGCGGATGCGGTCGATGATGCCGCTGGTGCTCAGGCCCTCGACCAGCGGAAGCAGGACCACGCGGCCGCCGTGGGCTTCTACGTGCTCGCGGCCCACAACGCCTTTGCTCGCCCAGTCTTCGCCCTTGACCAGAACGTCGGGGGACAGCCGTTCGATCACCCGCACGGGCGTGGGC
>JACQVT010000155.1 GCA_016209665.1 Planctomycetota bacterium
GAACCTGATGGGACAGTATATGAACGCCACCCGTTGGTGGTGCGGTTACACCAACTTCGCCACGGGAATCCAGTGTAACGCCGCCTGGCGGCCGTGGGACATGATCGGCCAGCGGGTGGGCGACGGCCGGTTGATGTCGCAGGCGGTCGGGGCCTGGAACGCCGAACATCCCGCCGACGCCATGGACGGGCTGTACTCGCAGATGTTCGGGGCCGGCAAGGTCCACCCCAAGACGACCTTAGAGCTGACTCCCGCGGGCCTGTTCAATGGCGGCGTCAACCGCGTGGTCAGCGGCTTGGTTCCCGGCGAAGCTTACCTGCTGATCTGCTGGATGAAATACGAGTTCCGCGGAATGCAGCCCACCGGCCTGAAGTTCCACCTCGGCGTCGATCCCACCGGCCAGACCGGCAACGGCAACGCCGGCACCATCAACTGGGGCACGGACCGAATCGCGGACCAGGCGCCGGTGCACGAGATATTCAGCCACGTGTGGCGAACGTTCACGCCCACCTCCAACTCGGTGAGCATCTGGCTGCGGGCCGGCCACAGCGTGAACAACCCCTCGTTCATGGTCTACGTGGACAAGGTGGAAGTGAAGCAAGTGACGCTGACGCTGACCACCGTCCGGGCCGACTTCGATGGGGATGGCGACGTGGACCAGTCCGATTACGGGCACTTGCAGGACTGCTATACGGGCTCGGGCATCGCCCCGACAAGCCCTGCCTGCGAGGACGCTCGCCTGGACGTGGACGTCGACGTCGACGCAGATGATTTCCACATCTTCCTGGGGTGCTTCGGCGGTGCGAACCAGCCCGTCTCGGCCGGATGCACCCCCTGACGGAAAATCGTGCATGGCGCTTCGTTGGCGATGGCTGTGGGGGACTCGCGTCTTGGCCTACGGGGGCGTGGGCTTCCGAGCACGGCGTCTGCTTCCCCACGGTTTACCTGGGATCAAGGCGACACAGTCACTTTCACGGACTTGACGTACATTCCCGCTTTGTCGATCGTTGCGGCCGTTGATCTGATCCGAAGGTAGCAGATACCGTCGGTGCAGACGTACTGATGGAGCCGGCCGATCTCGACGCCGTCGAGTTCCAGCAGGGCCTCGTGGTTTGGGCAATCCCAGGTCAGCTTCAGCTCGTGCCACTTTGCCGGCGTGAGATCGCCCGGCGTCGCCAGCCAGCTTCCGCCGCTGCCGTTGAGGAAGATCCGTCCCTTGGGGTTGATCTGGATCGGGAAGCAGGCGTCGCGCGAGAGACCGGGAAGATCGTAGTGGTCAGACAGGGTGAGGTGCGCCCCCTGGAAGCCGTGCTCGTTTCGCAGCGCGATCGTGATCGTGCCGCTACGCCCGAAGGGGAAGTTGAGACAGGCGGCGGAGGTGACGTCGGCCTTCGGCTTGACCATCTTGAGGACCTTGCCGGCGCCGCCGTCGGGATCGCCGACAGCCGAAACACCCTCCGAAGCCAGCGTCGACCACCTTCGGCTGCCGCGATCAAAGGTCTCGGAGAACTCGGTCCGGCTGAGCAACTCGGGATGGAACGTGGCAATGACCCCGGCGGCGTTGACGATCAACCTGCCGTTCGGCATCTGAGTGACGTAGGGGTAGCTGACCTGCGCGTTCGTGGTCACCCGCGCGACTTCTCGATACCCCCTCCAGGTCTTGCCCTCGTCGTCTGAGATCGCGGCGGCGAGCACGGCCCGTTCGGCATTGCCCCAATGGATGGGCGGGAGGCCCTCGGCGCCGCAGTTGTTCCACAGCAGGAGCAGGCGTCCGTCTTTGAGTCGCAGGACTGCCATCGCCGACTGGTTGCTCACGAACCGGCTATGCCGGGCGGGAGTCCAGGTCATGCCATCGTCGCTGGAGAATGATTCCCACTGAAAGCCGTCCTGCGATCTGGGCAGGAGCCAGATCCGTCCGTCGGTAAGCTGGATGCCCACGGGTTCGGCGGCCCCGCTTTCGTACCAGTCCGCCGCGCCGGTGTTGATGGCGACTTCGCCGGAAGGCATCTTCCAGGTCGCGCCGTTATCGTCGGAATAGGGGCACAGGCTGACCCACACGCCGGTCCTGCGGTTGGAAAGCGCGCTCAGCGGAGCGAAGATGCGGCCGGTCCTGGACTGAAACGCGTTGTTGCTGGAGCCGGTGTAGCCGAATCCGAACGGCACATCGTGCACCGGGTCCCACGTCTTGCCGCCGTCTCGGGAGCGCGCGTGCCACAAGGGCGATTTCGCCTTCGAGCGATCCTTGAAATCGAATTGATAGTACTCCAGCCCGAAGAGGTGGATGTAGCCCTTGTTGTCCACGAGGGAAGCGCCACCGGTCCATTGGGCCTTCTCCCGGTTGGGGAACTCGAACCAGTCCACCGCGTCGGACCAGGCAAGCCCGTTGTTCCGGGAGAACACCGCCCGGGCGACTTGCTTGTCGCCCCGCTTGGCGGTCGACCACATCATGACCGTGCCGTCCGCGAGGGCGAGTGGGAAGCCGGCGAACGCGGTTGTCTTCACCCGGACCAGATCACCCGGTCCATCGCCGAGGTAGGCCTCTGCCGCCGTGTCGCTCTCGGAGTCCTTATCAAGGGCCATCAGTCCCAGGGTGGATTGGTCGAGTTGGCGGGCAGGTTGCGTTGACGCCGCCCCTTCGCCATGGGCGCCGGCCAGGCCGACGAGCAACAGGGCCGATGGCACGATCATCCGCAAGTTGCCGATCCTCGAGGTCCTGACCCGCGGTCGAGGAGCTGCCCGGTGGTCCGGCACGCGGTCCGGAAGTCGCCGTAGCGGAGGCACGCGCAGATCACGAGCTTCAAGTCTTCGCTGGAGGTTTCGATCCGCAGCGCTCGCTGGGCGAGGGCCGCGGCCTGGCGGTACCAGCCCTGGGCGTAACAGCGGCGGGCCTCGGCGCGCCAGGCGTCCGCCTCGCGCTCCAGGCCGATCAGGGGGCTCAGGTCGCTCTTGCAGCGATAGCAGGTGGCGTCTTGCCCGCGGGGGGCGCCGCACGTCGGGCAGTGCCGCCGTCCGGGCGGCTCGCCGCGGAGCACGGGGCTGGACCCGGCTCGTCGGGGCGAAGCCGTGCCGGGCAAGGCGGCTCGGTCAAGATCCGAGGTGCTCTCGTTCATGCCTCCTCCAGGTAGAAGAGGATGTCCTCCAACTCCCGCATCGCCTTCTCGGTCTCCTCGGGTTGTCCCGTGGCCAACGTGTCGTGGATGCGTTCGGTCAGGCTGACCACCGCTTCCTGGTCCTGCGCGGAGACCTCGGCGAGGACTGAGCGGGCCCGTTCGACGAGGTCACGAGCCTTGGTATGCAGGGAATCCGGCGCCTCCTGGCCGGCCGGGGAGACGTCTTCCACGGATTCGTTGTCCTCGGGGTCACCGAACAGGAGGCGAAGGCGCCGGCCCGCCGCGGTCATTTCTTCCACCTCGAACCGGTTCATCGCATTGTCGATGACGATTCTCTTCTCCAGTCCGGTCCGCTTCTCCGTGGCTGTCACCTTGAGCATGCCGTTAAGATCGAGGTCCAGCCGGCACGTGACCGGGTTGTGGGCGGGGACCTTGCTCAGGCCGGAGATGTGGAAGCGCCCGATCCGTGTGTTTTTCAGAGCATCCGGGTTCTCGCCCTGGAAAACCTGAATCTCGACCTGCTCCTGATCGTCGTAGACGGTGTAATAGACCTCCGTTCGTGCGGTGGGCAGAGGCGCGTTCTTGTGGATGATGGGGCTGAACCGGAACGGGTACGGCAGGCCGTCGCGCTCGCCGAGCACGTTGATCCCGAAGGTGTGGGGCGTGACATCGACGAGGACCGCGCCCACGTCCTCGCCGGCGATGATTCCGGCCTGGATCGCGGCCCCCATGGCCACGCACAGGTCCGGGTCCACCTCGAGATGCGGTTCTCGGCCGGTTCGCCGCTCGAGTTCCTCGCGGACGAGGGGCGTCCGCGTGGCCCCGCCGGCCAGGACGATCCGGTCGATGTCCTTCGCCAGTATCCGGGCGTCCTCGAGCGCGGTCTGCACGGCCGCCGTCGTCCGCTCGATGAGGGGGCGGATCATCTCCTCGTATTCATGGCGATCCAGCTCGATCGACAGGTTCAGAGGGCGACCGCCCTTTTCGGCGATGAACTCCTCATCGATCCGCGCGTAGGGCCCGGTGGACAGGCGGATCTTGGCCTGCTCGACCGCCCGGAGCAGGCGGGCATAGGCCCGGCGGTCGGCCTTGAGGTCGATGCCGTGCTGTTTATGGAAGCGGCCGGCGACGTGGTCGAGAAGCAGGGCGTCGAAATCATCGCCGCCGAGGTGGGTGTCGCCGTGGCTGGCGAGCACCTCGACAACGCCTTCCTGAGCCTGGACAATGGAGACGTCGAAGGTGCCGCCGCCGAGATCGTAGACGAGGGAGGCGGCGGTGGGCTCAATGAGGATTCGCACCACCTCCAGCCCCGCCAGCTCGCCCGCGTCCCGGGTGGCCTGGCGCTGGGCGTCGTAGAAATAGGCGGGGACGGTGATGACGGCCTTGCTGACCGTCCGGCCGAGGTACCGTTCGGCCCGGGCCTTGAGCGTGCGCAGGATGATCGCGGAGATCTCTTGCGGTGAGAACTGCTGGTCCGCCATCGTCAGCTTGACGTCTTCGCCCATTCGGCGCTTAACGGAGCGGATGGTCCGCTCGGGTGCGAGCAGCCATTGATTCCTGGCCGGCTCGCCTATGAGGATCCGGCCGTCCTCCGTCAAGCCGACGACCGAGGGAAGGATGCCCGTCCCGTCCTCCTCGATCACGCGGGCACGGCCATTCTCGATGACGGCCACTTCGGAGTTCGTGGTTCCCAAGTCGATGCCAATGATCGGTTCGTTATCCATGAGTCATTCCTCCTGAGGCTCCAAGGACGCACCCGGTTCCGGTGCTTCCTGAGCGGACGCGCCGGGCGGGTCTGATGCACGGGTGGCGAGGACTTCCGCATACCGGATCACCCGATTCTCGCGCATGTATCCGCGGCGCAGGACTTCGGCCACTTGGCCGGGCGGCCGGTCGTCGCGGCGCACCACGTCGACGACCCGCATGCGTTCCGGGTCGACCGGCTGCCCGTCACACTCGATCGGGCGTATCCCGTGGGACTCCAGCGTGGCGTCGATCCGCCGCAGAGCAAGGTCATGCCCTTCGAGGAGACCGCCGAGGATCGCCCGCGGAAGCAGCCACCTCCGCCAGCCCAGCCGACGGTGAGCCTGTTGAGAGGCTTGTACCCCGCGAGCGATGAGTTCCCGGGTGTCCAGGAGCCGTTCCACCCACTCCGCCTCCTGCGATTCGAGACGGGCCTGAAGCTCATCCCGCAAGCGGTCGCGTTCGCGGACCAGCGATTCCAGCAGCTTGCGGGCCTCCTCGCCCATGTGGTCGAGGCCGGTGTGGAAGGCCTCGACCGCCTGGTCGAGTTGTTCGCGGCTCGTCTTGTTCCCTCGAGACGCCAGCCGGAACTCCTGCTTGAGGGCGACCCATTCGCCGACGAGGGTATGCAGGTCGACCGCGGCCTCGCCCGGCTCGGGGGCTTGGTCGGAGGCGAGCAGCATCGACCGCCACTCCTCGGCGTCCAGCAGCCATTGGCGGAACGCCGACAGGATGGCCTCGATCTCCTCCCGGGCCTCGGGCGGAACCCGCGGCGGATCGCGGTCGGTTTCGCGCTCCAGACCGGCAGCGGTCATCGCGGCCGCCGACGTATCGAAGGGGATCAGAGGTCCTCGTTCAAGAGGCTCAGCAGGCTCGATAGCCCTATTCGTCTCCGCGATGTCCGACATCTTTCCTCCGCCAACAGATCGTCGATCGTCTCGCCCTGCCCCGGCTCGAACAGCAGCAAGGCCAGCCGATCGTCCTCAGTCTTGATCCGCCCGTAGGCCTCCGAGATCCGCTGAAACTCCTGCGGACTGCGGTCCGGCGGGAACCGTCGGACCGCGGCCAGGTAGGCCTGGCGGATCGTTTCGTCATCGGCGTTTATCCCGACGTTGAGCGCCTGGTACGGATTCGGCATCAGGCGTTCTCCTTCCCGGCTTCCGCCGGTTCATCGAACAGGCGCAGTTGGCCCGGCGCCTCGCGCCGGCGGCGGCGGGGCCTTGGCAGAGGCTCCCGATCATCAAAGTCCGCCGGCGTGGCAAAGCCCAACCGCTCCGCCATGTCCAGAATCGCATCAAACATCCGCACCGACAAGGACCGGGGAGAGCGGGCGATGTCCAACAAAACGGCAAGTTCCGCTGCAGCCGCCAGATCCCCGGCCTGGGTGGCCTGTCGGCCCGCGCGGTCCAGGAGCGTCTGGGTCGGACGCGGGAGTCGACCGTTGAGCCGTCGCCCCTGGGCCCGCCCGAGATAAAGGGGGAAATGGTAGTCGCCTGGGCACTGTCCGCTGGCTTTTTCGGCGTAGGTCTCCAACACCGACCATTGAGATTCCGCATGCAGGCAATGACAGATCAACAGAAACTGATCCTCGGTGAATGTGGCCTCCCGACACGCCCGCTCCAGATAGTGCATCAACGCGCGAGCGTGGATGTGCTGCCGAGCGTAGCGAATCCCCAGCACCGAGTGGGCCATCGCCACACCCACCAGTTCCACGGCTTCGGCACCGGTGGGTGGGCTCTTCCACTCCTCGGCCAGCCGCCTCTCGAAACGGTCCTGGATCTCTGACGGGGCCGGCGCCCGGGCAGCCTCGATGGCCATCCGATAATACACCGGCAGGGTGGTGGATCGGCCGGCGAGCGCTTTGGCGAAGCGGGCTTCGGCCCGTTGGGCATCGCCCACCCGCCACTCCAGCGCCGCCCACTTGCAGTACAGGTCCGGCACCGGATCGCCGGGGGCGGTCAGGCTCTCAGCCTGCTCGTAGTCCACCCGGGCCAGCTTCACATTTCCCTTGTCCAGCCGGCGGCGGGCGGAAAACAACAGGCAGGTCATTGCCTCCCGACGAACCTCGGCGTTGAACGGCTCCGCCTGCCGGGCCCGATCGAAGTACTTCAAGGCCTTCCTCATGGCGTCGCGTTCGAAACAGGCCTTCCCCAGGAACACGAGGCTCTTCACGTCCGTCGGCCAGCGTTTGAGGATCTCCTCCGCCTGACGTTCCGCAAGCCGGTGCGAGCCGTTGGCGATCAAGGCCTCCATGAGCTTCTCGTGCGTCTTGCGGTCGTTAGGATAGTGCTTGATGCTGGTGCGGTAGCACGTGACCGGCGTGAGGGTCGCGCAGCGATGGTGGCCACACTCCTCGATCACCTCGGCCATTTCCTCGGGGCCGGCCCGCTCGGCCAAATCACCCATCCGGCTCCAGATCATGGCCGCCGCCCGGCCTTTCAGTCGCTCGGGGATCGACGGGATAGCCTCCAGCTCATCCACGCACTCGTGCCACGAGCAGACGGCCTGGGCGGGGTCCCGGAACTCGTACCACAATGCCAAGGCCCGCATCTGACGCGGGTCCTCAGGCATCCGGCCAAAGGTGCGTTCCACCATCCGGTTGTCCAGTTCGTCCCAGTCCAACGACCGGCACAGGGCTCGGCCCAGCCGTCGCGCATAGGACTCGCGCTCCGCAGGGTCCACTGAGGCGATCAACTGTCGGCTGAGTCGCAGGGTCTCCAGGGGGGCGTTGCGACTCAAGCTTTCCTTGATCTGCTCGAGCATCGCCAGCCGAGGGTCGCCCAGGGCCCCCAGGAGCCTCGAACGAAGTCGCGGCGGGCCGTCCTGCGATGGTTGGCCCGGGTCGAGAACCGACCGCAACAACCCGATGAGACGATCCGCCCGGCCCTCGAAACCGGTGCGGCTCCAGCAACCCCGTGCCTTTATTTCGTCGCCCTGTGCGTACGCTACCAATCCGAGGAGCAGCCACTTCCAGCCCGCGCACGGGCTGTTCAAGCCGATGGGCCTCAGTTCCGCCGCAGCCGCATCGTCGTTGCCGCGCTCGAAGGCCGCGAAAGCCCGCTGGATTCGGCTTGCGTCCTCACGGATCGGCGACTCGCAGAGTCGTCCGAAGTCATCGCCGCGAGCGACTGCCTCGTCGGCGAGCAAGCCGCGGGCACGGGCCCGCGCCTCGGGGTTCTGCAAACGGCGAAACACGGCGAGCGCCGATTGGTACTGGCCGCTGCGCAGACCGCACTCGAAGACCATCCGCAGCAGTTCTTCATCCCCATGCCCCAAGGCCAAGGCATGGCTGAGCACCACGGTCGCCTCGGTATAAAGGTTCTTGGCCATCAGTTGGCGGGCCCGTTCGACGTGGAGAGCGCCCAGCAGCCGAGCGTGGTCGGGCGTGGACTCCCGCCGATGGCATTCCTTGGCCATGTCCAGGGCGCCGCGAACGTCGCCGGCTTGCCGCGCACGCTCGATCTGGCTTCGCAGTTCTTCGGTGGACTGTCGGCGATACTCGAGAACCGGGCTCTTCTTGTGTTTCCCCCGGTGACGTGACATGAGGGAGCGCCTCCATGCAAGGTGTCCGATCTCCATGCCCGCGCGGCGGTCTTTTCCCGGCCGCCGGCAGCACCGCACATACCGCGGTGGTCGGACCATTGCAGTCTACCTCAAGCCACGCCCATCGTCCAGAGGTCACGGGCAAAAAATCGGCGCGCCGCAAGCCGCCCTTTGCCCGCTTTCGGTGCAGATCGCCAAGCCGGCTCGCGTCGTTCCTACCCTGTGATTTCTTGCCGACGGCGAGAAATAGTCACAATTCCCCCGGGCAGGGGCAGGGCCCCCTGGGGACATCGGTACAGGCCGCGCGCAGCGAGGTGCCATGCCCATGCTCCCTCACCGGGCGGGAAGAAGACCGCGCGATGGGACGCACCGTTGAGCCGTTCCAGGGGTAACGTGACCGTCGAGTCACCCCGACCGGCCAGCCTGGTCAGGATGATGTTGAACGTGGCGATCTCGCCCTCGGGCAACAGTACGGCATCGAAGGAGACGATCTGGTCGGCGGCTACAGTGTCGGGGACCGGGTACACGATCGTGCGAAGAAGTGCATTCCCGAGGCTCCGGTCCACATGCCAGCCTCACTCATCCGCCGCCCGGAGGTAGCGTCGGTCGCGTGGCAGGTCAAGCCGGGCAGGGCCCCGGGCCACCTCCGCGGATCCCGTCACGCCCCCGGTCGCTCCAGTGCAGTGCACTGTATCCGCCCCTTGTCAATACCCGTGTCTGGCCGTAGCCTCTTGGGACAACCGGAACGGAAATCTTCTTGATCTACAAGGAACCATAACATGATTCACTTCAACCTGCGTGCGTTCCTGAAGGCTTCGTCGTTGTCCTGCCTGGTTGTCGTCTTTGCGGCGACCGCCGGCTGTCAGCAGAGCAAGATGGTTGCCGGCGGGGTACGTGCCATCTGGGTCACCCGCGGCGACTACCGGAGCCCGGATGACGTCTCAAAGATCATGGCGGACTGCCGCGAGGGCGGCTTCAACGTGGTGGTGTTCCAGGTCCGCGGCAACGGCACGGCGTTCTATCCGTCGAAGATCGAACCGTGGGCCGAGCAGTTCAACTTCAGCTCGCCCGGCTTCGACCCGCTGGCGATGGCGGTCCGCGAGGCCCACCAGCGCGGGCTGGAACTGCACGCCTGGGTCAACGTCATGCCCGCCTGGCGCGGCACGAAGCCGCCGACGTGCCCCGACCAGCTTTACAACAAACATCCCGACTGGTTCTGGTACGACCAACGCGGCAACCGGCAGCCGCTCAACTCGTTCTATGTGAGTCTCAACTCCTGTCTGCCCGAGGTGCGGGATTACCTCGTCGACGTGTTCCGCGAGATCGTCGCCAACTATCCGGTCGACGGGCTGCACATGGATTACATCCGGTTTCCGAGCGAGCCGCCGGCGATACCGGCCGGGTCGGATAGCGACTATCCGCGCGATGCCAGGACCCTCGCGCTGTACAAGCAGGCGGCGGGTCTGAACCCAGACGACGACAAGGCATCGTGGAACAGGTGGCGGACCGATCAGGTGACCAGACTCGTCGCCGACATCCGCTCGATGATGCGCCGAACGCGGCCGTCGGCGGTCCTGTCGGCGTCGGTGGGGGCGGAGTATGAGGAGAGCCTGAGATACTTCCGCGACGATCGGCGATGGGCGAAAGAGGGACTGATCGACGCGGCCTTTCCGATGAACTACCAGTCCGATGCGGCGGTGTTCGACGCGAGGCTTTCCGGTTGGCTGCCGCTGCGGAGCGCGGTGACGGTCGTTCCGGGCTTGTGGTTCGCTCGGCGGCTCGGTAC
>JACQVT010000019.1 GCA_016209665.1 Planctomycetota bacterium
GCTCAGCCTGGACCGGATCGTGGCCATCAAGGTCCTGCCCCGCAAGCTGGGGGACAACGCGGAGTTCGTGGAGCGGTTCTACAAGGAGGGGCGGGCGGCGGCCCGACTGAACCACAACAACATCGTGCAGGCGATCGACGTCGGCAACGCCGGCGAGTACCACTACTTCGTCATGGAGTACATCGAGGGCAAGACGGTCTACGACGACCTGGCGGCCGGCAAGATCTACTCCGAGAAGGACGCCCTGGAGATCGTCATCCAGGTCGCCCGGGCGTTGGAGCACGCGGCCGAGCGCGGCTTCATCCACCGCGACGTGAAGCCCAAGAACATCATGCTGACCAAGCAGAGCGTGGCCAAGCTGGCCGACATGGGTCTGGCCAGGGAGACCGCCGACCGCGAAGCCGCCGACGCCGAGGCGGGCCGAGCCTATGGCACGCCCTACTACATCAGCCCCGAGCAGATCCGCGGGGAAGTCAACATCGACTTTCGGGCGGACATCTACTCGCTGGGAGCCACGCTGTACCACATGGTCACCGGCAAGGTGCCGTTCGAGGGCTCCACGCCGGCGGCGGTGATGCACAAGCACCTCAAGGAGCCCCTGGTGCCGCCGGATCACATCGTGCCGACGCTCTCCACCGGTCTCGGCGAGGTGATCGAATGCATGATGGCCAAGAACCGCGACGACCGCTACGCCTCGATGACCGATCTGCTCGCCGATTTGCAGCGCGTCGCCCGCGGCGAGCCGCCCTTGCAGGCCCGGCGCAAGTACGACGCCAAACTCCTCGAGAGCCTCGCCGACGGCCACGAAAGCGAGGACCAACCCGAGTCCGCGGCCGGCCAGGAAATCATCACCGCCGGCGTCCCCCTCGTCTGGGTCTTCATCCTGGCCGCCCTGCTGTCGCTCTCGGTCATCGTCAACGTCATCATGCTCGCCCAACGCTAGACCGCCGGTCCACCCGGGTTACGGTACTTGTGGGCGGGCGACAGTCGGCTGGGCTTGGGGGGCGGGCATCCTTGCCCGCCTTCTCGACTGGTCCTGGGGGGCATCCCTGCCCGCCTGCTTCTCCACTGCCTACAGCACAGCCGGGCAAGATTCTCGCCCCTATGGGCGGTCGTGTGGCCCGGCCGCCCTCGGCTGGGTTTGCGGGACTCAGTGCGCACAGCCGAGGGCGGCTGTGGCACAAGTCATTGCCACACCCGTCCAAAAAACCTGCGAAAAAAAACGGGTGACAGGCCGGCGGTTTTCTGCTATGCTGCATATCCCAAGGGGCGGCTGGGGCCTCCAACCGCCTTTCCGGCTCCGGTCGGTCCCGCGGCGGTGGGTCAGTTCTCGCTTCAAGTAGAGGTTCAATCGGTCCAGGAGGTACCTATCATGTCGGTCCGTTTTCGATTGCCCGGTTCGGCCTGGATGCTGATCGGCTTGTGGGGGACGAGCATGGCCCTGGCCAACTCGGCCCCGGTGGTCAGCAACGTGACCGCCAGCCAGCGCCAGGACTATTCCAAGCTCATCGACATCCGCTACAACCTCGCCGATGCCGACGGCGACCCGTGCACGGTCTGGGTCACAGCCAGCGACGACGGGGGGGCCACGTGGAAAGTACCGATACGGACGTTCTCTGGGGCAATCGGCAACAACATCCCGCCCGGATCGAACAAGCTGATCACCTGGGACGCCGGCGAGGACATGCCGGGCAAACTGGGCAGCTTCCGCGTGCGGGTATGGGCAGATGACGGTCAGGGCCCCGGCTCGGCGAAGGCTTTCGTGGGTGCCGGGCCGTTTCCGTACCAGAACACGACGTCGCCCGGCTCATGGGTTTCCGTCGATTCGTTTCTCATCGACAAGTACGAGGTCACTAACGCCTTCTACTGCCAGTTTCTGAACGCCGGGGGGAATGACGACCATTGGAGCGCCAGCCAGGAGATCACCCGTCAGGGAAGTCCGGGCAATTACACCTATTCCGTCGTGGCCGGCCGGGCCGACTACCCCGTCCGCTACGTGAGTTGGGACGACGCGACGGCGTTCGCCCAGTGGCGCAGCCAGCTCGAGGGCGTGACCTACCGCCTGCCCACCGAGCAGGAGTGGGAAAAGGCCGCCGCCTGGGACCCCGCCCAGCAGCACTACTACATCTATGGCTTTCACCGCGACACGATCGATTGCAGTTGGTGCGTCTACAACAACTGCTACGGAAGCGCCGGCCCCATGCCCGTGGGCTACCTTAACGGCACCGGCGGACGCAACGACGCCAAGAGCTACTACGGGGGCTACGACATGAGCGGAAACGTCTGGGAGTGGACC
>JACQVT010000138.1 GCA_016209665.1 Planctomycetota bacterium
CTGACGAACAGCAGGTCGCTGATGGCGTCGGTCAGGACGCGGTTGATCTCCTCGGGCATCGTGCGGTCGAAGCTGCGCAGGCCGGCCTCGACGTGGAACACCGCGATGCCGAGCTTGCCGGCCACCAGGGCACAGGCGATGGTCGAGTTCACGTCGCCCACGACCAGAATGGCGTCGGGCTTGTGCTCGATCAGCACCGGCTCGAATCGCTGCATGATGGCGGCGGTCTGCTGGGCGTGCGAGCCGCTGCCCACCTCGAGGTTGATGTCGGGCCGGGGGATTTGCAGCTCGTCGAAGAACAGCCGGCTCATCCGTTCGTCGTAGTGCTGGCCGGTGTGGACGAGCAGCGGCCGGATGGTCGGATGGGCCTGATACGCCCGCATGAGCGGGGCGATCTTCATGAAGTTCGGCCGGGCGCCACAGACGTTGATCAACACCATGCGTGCGTTCCCTCGCCACCACGTCAGTCAAAGAAGCGGTATCGGACGATGGCGGCGATCGCCTTGAGGCCGTCCACCCAGGTGATCTTCTTGCCCTCGGCGTAGTCGCGGCCGGCGTAGCTGATGCCCACCTCATACACCCGCCAGCCGCCCCGGGCCACCTTGGCCGTCATCTCCGGCTCGAAGTCGAACCGGTCGCTGCGGATGGTGATCGACTTGACCACCTCGGCCCGGAAGACCTTGTAGCAGGTCTCCATGTCGGTCAGATTCAGGTTGGTCAAGGCGTTCGAGAGCGTGGTCAGCAGCTTGTTGCCGACCATATGCCAGTACAGCAGTACGCGGTGGGCCTGGCCCCCGACGAACCGCGAGCCGTAGACCACGTCCGCCTTGCCTTGCAGGATCGGAGCGAGCAGCCGAGGGTAGTCGGCCGGGTCGTACTCGAGGTCCGCGTCCTGGACGAGGACGATGTCGCCCGTCGCGGCGCCAAAGCCGGTGCGCAGCGCCGCCCCCTTGCCCTGGTTGCGCTCGTGACGCAAGACGCGGAGGTCCCGCCCCGCGTGCTGGCGGACCAGCTCGTCGTAGATCGGCAGCGTGCCGTCCGTCGAGCCGTCGTCGACCAGCACCAGTTCGATCGGCAGGTTCACCGGAGCCGACAGCACGCGGGCGACGATCTCGCGCAGCGTCCGGGCCTCGTTGAACACCGGGATGACCACCGACAACTTCACGAACGGACTCCTCTGGCTGAAGGTGCGACCATCAGACTTCGCCGCCGACTCGATTGCATGGGGCGACATCATCAAGAGGCGGGCAAGGATGCCCGCCCCCCAAGCCAGCCGCCGACCTGACTCCATCGGGCGACATCATCAAGAGGCGGGCAAGGATGCCCGCCCCCCAGGCCAGCCGCCGACGCACTGCGGCGGGCGGGCATCGTCGCCACGGCGACCAAGCCTGCCCGCCTTCCTAACCATCGCCCGCGCCGTAAGATAGAGCACGAGCCAACGGCAGGTCAAATCACTGCTTCACAATAGTCCATGCAGTTCACATACCCGTCGGGGACGGGGACCGGCTCGCAGGACCAGGAGGCGGGCACGGTCGAGCGATCACCCGGAAACGAGGCCCGGACAAACCAGACCTTCAACATGAGGCAACCGAGGAAATAGAAACGAAGCCGTGCCCGGGCCGGCCCGTTTCGCCTCTGGCGCCCCCGGGAACGCGGTTTGCATCCGGCAGCACTGCACCTGCCGCGGCTCCGTTAGCGGAACGAACGGACCAGTCCGATGGTTTTTTCGACCGGAGCTGGCCACGAGGATCGCGCCGCCGTGCGGCCCGGCGGCGATGCAGCGTATCCACTTGTGGTTTCGATGGTTACGAATTCAGACACCCCGGCGGCAAGCTGAAAACTCAGGCCGCACCGCCCAGACCGCCCGCGGATGCCGGGAGCGGCCCGGACCCCTTGAACCGCCGCTGCCCGGCGGAATTGTCGGACGTTGGGGGGCAGCTTAACTCAGCCGGTTTGGCATCCTGTCCGACAAGGATTTATACTGCTGGGTCTTGGAGTGAACACGCGGAAGGCAGCATTCGTTTTGAAAGCAGGGAGCCTGTTTCATGCGACCCGCTAATCATGGGAGAATCCACGTGAAGCCTGCGTCTTGCCTCGTTCTCGGTTTGTTCGTCGCGTCGATCGGCAGCGGCATGGCCTGGGCGGCCGAGGGAGCGGCCAGCGTCCAGCCGGGCCCCAGCCAGGTCGTTCCATCCGTCCGGGCCGTGCAGACGCGGCCGGCACCCGTTCGGGCGGTTCCGCCCCGCGGGCTCGCGCAGACCCAGCCGGCCCAGACGCAGCCGGCCGGGCCGCCGCCCAAGTTCCGCTGCGACGAGTTGGTGTACAACTTCGGCACCGTCTGGGCGTCGGAGAAGGTCGAGCACGCGTTCATCCTCCACAACGACGGCGAGGGGGTGATGACGATCGAGGCCAGGGGCACGTGCGGCTGCACGGCCACCGAGTACGACAAGACCATCGCGCCGGGCGGTCAAGGCAAGGTCAAGGCGGTGCTCACCACCGGCAACTACACGGTGCCCATGAACAAGATCATCGTCGTGACCACCAACGACCTGGCCCAAAAGACGGTCAACCTGACCCTGAGCGGCAACGTCAAGCAGCGGGTGACGACCGACCCGGTGAACTTCGCGGCCTACTTCGGCATGTACTCGCCGGGCATGGAGCTGACGAAGACCTTCAAGCTGACCAACAACACCGAGAAGCCCATGAAGATCGAGGTGGTGGCGAACACGCCGGCGACTCAGCCGGGGGTGGTCAGCACGGCGCCGGCGGCCGGTCCGTGGGGCGCCCAGGCGACTTCGAGCTGCTTCAAGGTGGCGGTCAAGGAGATCGATCCGGGCAAGGTCGCGGAGTTGACGGTGACGGCGGAGCCGCCGTTCAAGGACGACGCCAACTCCGCCCAGTTCACGGTCCGCACCGCGGTCGAGGGGATGGCGGACCTGATGCTGCCCTGCTCGATCATGAAGCCGCCGACGCTGCAAGTGACGCCGTCCGTGGTGCGCCTGCCGCCGGTGCCGCTGGCGAGCCCCTGGGGCATGGCGATCGAGGTCCGCAACAACGGCGACGACCCGATCAACCTGCAGAGCGTCGAGTGCAGCGACCGGCGGATCAAGGTCGAGGCCAAAGAGGTCGAGGACACGGCGGGCAAGGTGCACAAGATCAGCATCGAGGTTCCCAAGGACTTCTCGCCGGAGTCGTCCAAGCCGACGATGGTCACGATCAAGACGGACTATCAGAAGCGGCCGTCGATCGACGTGCCGCTGATCGCGCTGGCCCAGCCGCGGACGGCGAGCACGCAGCCGGCGGTGGTGACCGCGGAATCCCTGGTGGGCCGGCCCGCGCCGGCGATGACGCTGCCCTCGCCCGAGGGCCAGCAGATCCGGATCGGCGGGAGCGCGGCGCCGGTGACGGTGGTGAGCTTCTGGGCTACCTGGTGCAGCCAGAGCCGCAGGCAGATTCCGCGGCTGGACCAGCTTTACCAGACGTACCGCCGCCGGGGCGTCGAGTTCGTGAACGTCTGCGTCGATGAGTTCCGTCCGACGGCGGAAATCAGCGAGGTCGTCCGGGCCCTCGACAGCAAGATACCGGTCGGGCTCGACCCTTCGCACAGCGCGGCCAAGGCCTACGGCGTCAGCCAGTTCCCGATGCTGTTCGTGATCGGCAAGGGCGGCAACGTGGAGGCCGTCCGCCGCGGCATCGGGCGCGAGGCGAACGATCTGGAGGCGATGGTGGAGGTTCTTGCCGAGCAGATCGACAAGCTCCTCGAGGGCAAGACCCGCGTGGACTTCACGCCGCGGCCCATCGTGATGGGGATTCCTTGTGGCTTGCAGGCCATCCCCGTGCCGCCCGCCGGCCAGGTCGGCCCGGCGATGCTGCAACTCGAGTCGATGCGTCAGGACGCCGGACTGTTCAAGCCCAAGACCCAGGGGCAATACAAGGTTTACCTCCGCAATGCGGGCGGCTCGCCGCTGGAGATCAAGAACGTGGTGACGCCGGCGGGCCTGACGGTCGACCCGAGCTACCCGAAGACGGTGTCGCCGGGGGCGACGGGCTTTCTGGTCTGCACGTTCGAGACGCCAGCCGAGCCGAAGCCGTTCGAGCACCTGGTCATGCTCGAGAGCAGCGATCCGATCCGGCCGCGGATGGGGGTGACGGTGCTGGGGCAATCCAAGCCGTACATCGAAGTGCAGCCGGTGACCGGCGTGGACTTCTCGAGCCGGGTCCGGACGTTCTCGGTGCCGCGGATCGCGACGCTGATCTACAACGGACCGGCCGAGAAGATCGAATACAAGACGCCCACCTCGTCGTCCCCCAAGTTCGAGGCGGAGATCCGGCCCACGCGGCAACCCCACGTCGCGATCATCACCGTGAAGGCCAAGCCGCCGTTTGACCTCGGCGAGACCAAGGCCACCATCAGCATCGAGACGGACCAGCCGGAGCAGCCGGTGGTCGAGGTGC
>JACQVT010000139.1 GCA_016209665.1 Planctomycetota bacterium
CGAGCACATCGCGCAATCCAGGCGCAATGGCCCGGCCTGTGCGCAGCGTCCAGTATGCGATACACGACTTTGCGACGCTGTGCCTGGAGCCTGTTGATGGTTGGCGTGACGGCCCTCCCCTGCCCGGGACAGACCGGAGAAGGATATCCCAACGCGCTGCGCGGTCCAGGCTACTGGGCACACGCGGACAACTACTTCGACGATGCCCATCCCGAGCTCTACCGAGGCCGATCACGCCCGGCGGAACACATCGAGTACCTGATCATCCACACGGCCGAAGGATCGCTGGACGCCACCGTCGGCTGGTTTCGCACACCGCCCGGCCCCCGGCCATACCCCGTCAACCGCGGCTACGACGGTCAGGGCCAGCTCATCGGCCCATCTTCGGCCCACTACGTCGTCGGCCATGATGGCACGGTGGTCCAGATGGTCCCAGACCGCGACATCGCCCTGCATGCGGGCGGGCCCGCGCTGTACAACCTCCAGTCCATCGGCATCGAACACGAGGGCTACGCCGATGAGAACGGCTGGACCAACGCCCAGTACGAGGCCAGCGCCCGGCTCGCGGCCTGGCTCTGCCGAACCTATGGCATTGACGTGGACAGGGACCACATCCTGGGCCATGTCCAGGTTCCCAACCAGGACCACCGCGACCCCGGTCCACACTTCGACTGGCAACGCTACCTGGAGCTGGTGCGCGGGTTCGCGCAGGCCGTGCCGACACGCTCCGCCGAGCCGCCGGCCGACCTCGCGCCCTCACCGCTTTGGCTGGGCGCGGAGGTCGGCGCTGGCAACCAACCGCGGATCGGATTGCGGTGGTCGGCGGTGGACACGGCCCAGGATTACGACGTCCACATCGAGGTGCGGCAGACGGGCGATTTCCACTCCTACTTCACCTACCACCCAAATCGCCCCGAGCTTTTCTTCTGGCCCCAGATCCAACCAGCCGATTACCGCTTCCGGGTGCGCGCAAACAACGGTTCGACCCGCGGACCGTGGTCTCCGTTTCACAGATTCTCCGTGGGGCGGGGCCCAGCGGCCGCGATGACCTTCGCGTTCCCCGCCGGCGACAGCCGGTTGGTCTGGGAAGGCCCGGATGGTCTCGCGCCGCAGGATGCCTTTGCGGCCATCCGCGCGGCCGTGGAAAGCGTGCAGGTCTGGCGGCCAGGCGGGACGGGATGGCTGCTTTGGTCGCCGCGTCTCCCGGCGTTCCTGACCACCCTTGCCCAACTTGAGCGCGGTGATACCATTTCGTTACGCTTGACCCAATCGATACAGTTCGTACTCGTGTATCCTTGAGTGCGCATCCATGCCCAGAACGTTGCCATTCCTTTGGGCCGCAACGCAAGCCCCAGCGGGGCTTCCGATCAGCGCACTCCGAGCGCCCTGCGAGGGCGCTCGGACGAGTGAGGCTCCGCGAATTCACCCCGCTGCTGGGGTACTTCATGTCCCAGGCCGTGAGTGGACGTCGAGGCCCAGCTCCCTTGCTCCTGCGGCCAAGCCGCGGAGTCCCAGCTCCCGCGCAGTGGGCGATAGGCCCGGCCGCGTGCCCCCCTGAACATTTGCGATCATTCGTGCCGAGAACCTGTTGACCAAACGACCCGCCCGCCGCTATCCGACCGCAAAGGCTGCCATGGTGACAAACATGCGCATCGCCGCCTGGGCCTACGATGAGCCCTAGATACGCCGGATGCCCCTGAGCCGGTGTGGTCGTCCACGTTTGATCTGTTCAACTCCACGCCGGTTCTGACTGGAACCCTGCCGACCGGCGTACAGGCCGACCGCATCGCGATCAGACTGACCATCACCGATGCGGGTGGCTCCAAAGAGACCCCGCGGGCACTGGCATGACGGTGCGGCGTTAGGAAACGCCTACGTCGGGTTGGCGAATAGTCCGACGACGATGACGGACCCGATGGAGCTAGATGCCGAGGCCACCAACTGGCCAGCGGAACAGGCCGTGCGGGGCGCCGTGGTCAATCGCACGGTCTGGGCCGGGAATCGAACGGGCACCGGCGCGCGGGCCCAGGAGATCCTCCGGTCGGTCATCCGCACATGCGCACAGCGCCTCTTCGAGCCTGTGGCCAACCTCAATCCAGGCCTTCGCGCTCCTCCCGGATCACCGCCCGCGCTGCCAGGACCCAAGGCCGCACTCGTTCCCGCTGTCGCCTGACCGGCGCCATGGCCGCTGGGCGCCAAACCAAAACCAAAGACCTTCCAGCTTGCACGGCTCAGCTCTATGGCCATGTAAGGGCTCGGAGGCGGGCTTCCGCAGGGGAGTGGGCCAAGCCCGCGATCACCGCGGTCGTGTCCCCCTGAACAATTTAGGAGCGGCTTTGACTATGCGCCTCTCCCTGGCGAGACACGTACTTCGACAGGGATGCAACCGTGGTCGCCGGCGGAGCCTCGGTCGTGGCCGGGGCCGTGTTCGCGGGCAGAGCCGCGATTACACCTGTACTCAAGTTGCCCGTGCCAATCCAGTTCACCGAATCCAGTCCACCGGGGCGTTGGCCGTGATCACCAGCAAGTCGTCCACATGGAGAACCGTGAGGGTGTTCAGGAAGGCCGGGCCCGTAGGGAAGTAGTTTCCGACGTACTGGCTGGTCCTGGAGTCAACCTTGTAGACCGAGGCCACGGAAGTCCGAATGGCGGCGAAGACCGTCTCCGGCGCAACGCCGTCAGC
>JACQVT010000140.1 GCA_016209665.1 Planctomycetota bacterium
AAGGTGGCCGCGGTGAAGCTCAGCCCGGGCGTCTGCGGCCCCAACGTGCCGAAGTCCGTGGTGGCCTGGCCCTCGGGCGCTGAGCGCTCCGCGTAGCTGTTGACCTCGGGCGAGCCAGGGTGTTTCGGCAGGTCCTGGCGGTGGGCTCGCAGGCGAGGGTGCCGTCGCAAGGGATTCGGAACCGGCGGTGTCGTCGTCCGATCAACCTGCTTCTGGAGGGCCATGATTTCGGCGGTCGTCGACGTGGTCCCGGCGGCTCCGATCCACGGTGTGCCGCGGACCATCTGCTCCGCCCCGTCGGACCGACCCACCGCCGCCTGCGCCAGGACCAGAACCAGCGGAGCGACATAGCTCGCGAGCCGGTTTAGCATGGCCCGGCCGGGGACGGATATCGTCCGGCCGGCGGTCCCCCAGTTTTCCATGATGCAATTGCCCTCCGGAAGCTCCGGCCCATGTTCGGGGATGTCTCAGCGTGTGTGACGAGCGAGAGGCTTGTCCGAACCGCAACCCTCAGACCCGCTATGGGGAGTCGAGGGAGGGGCCGCCTGCGTCGCGCGATCCACCGCTTCCTTACGGGCGCGGTTCGGAAAGGGCTTTTCACACACGTTTTCGGACCCCACTTCTCGGTTCAGTGAGGGTGGACCCTCCCGGTATTTATTGTAGGCGTCGCGTGTCCCCACGGCCTGTGCCCCGCGCCGGCTGGCGGAATTGTTGAGTCCGCTAACCGCGGTTACCATCGTCCCGAGCCTCCGGGAGAACGTGGGAGCATGACCGGGAGACAAAGAATCGAAAGCGTGCTGGTGGGGGGTGCGGCCGATCGCGCGGCGGTCCTGCCGATCGTTCATACCGGCCTGGCCCGGATGCAGGGCGTGCCGCTGGGGCGGTACTTCACCGATGCGAACGCAATGGCGGACGTCATCGTGGCCGGGTGTCGGGACCTGGGTCTGGATGGCGTGCAACTGACGATGGGCGTGGCCGGCGAGGCGGAGGCGCTGGGGGCGACGGTCGAGCAGCCGTCGGACGGGGCGCCGCTGATCAAACAACACCCGCTGAAAGATGTCGGCCGCCTCGACGACTTGCGGCAGTTCGACCCGGCGGCGGGCGGCCGCATGCCGATGTATCACGCCGCCGTCGCCGAGACGGTGCGCCGGATCGGCGAGGATACGTTCGTGGTATCGACGCTGCGGGGGCCGCTGAACATCGCGTCGCAGTTGCGGGGCGTCGAGGACATGCTGGTGGACATGATCGATAATCCGGGTGCCGTCGAGCGGGTTCTCGACTTCGCGACCGAGGTGGCCATCCGCTGCGCGCAGGCCTCGCTGGAGAGCGGGGCCCACGGCCTGGCCTTCGGGGAGGCGACCTGCTCGCCGAACTTCATTTCGCCCGCGATGTACCGCCGGTTCGTGCAGCCGCGGCACGTCCGGCTGATCGCGGCCCTGCGGCCGATGGGTTGGCGGCACGTGGGTCTGCACGTCTGCGGCAACATCCTGCCCATCATCGACGACCTGATCGCCACCGGTGCGGACTGGCTGGACGTGGACTACCAGGTGCCGGCCGCCAAGGCGATCGAGCGTGCCGCCGGCCGCGTCGCCCTCCGCGGCAACCTGGACCCCGTGGCCGTCTTCCTGCACGGGGATCCCCAGCAGGTGATGGCCAGGACGACGGAACTCATCCGCGAGGTGGCTGACAGCCGATGGATTCTCAGCAGCGGCTGCGATATCCCGCCGGGCTCGCCCCGGGAGAACCTGGCCGCGTTCGTCGCCGCGGCGGGGAATTGATCGCGAGCGTGGCGGCAATGTGTGGCACAGCCGCCCTCGGCTGTGCCGCCCAGTCTCAAGCCCCCAGCCGGGGACGGCTGGGGGGGCGTGACAGAATCGGCGGGGTATTTCAGAGCCCCGAGCGCAAGCGAGCGGGTCGTGTCTACCCGTCGCTGGCGCTGGGGGCTCTGAACAGCCCATGTCCGTGTCGCCGCCCAGACTGTCACGCACCCGGCGGCTGGGCCACAGGCCGCTTTCCGTTGCCTTCGTGCCATAAATCGCCCACAATGGGCGTCTCGCCGTGTCCAAAGGTGTAGAGGTGCCCGTGGAGCCGCGATTGATCAGCATCGTCGTGCCCGTGTACAACGAGGAGGGCTCTCTGGACGCCCTGCTTCGCGAGATACACGACGCGGCGGATTCTCGTCAGTGGCATATTCAGGTCATCTTCGTGGACGACGGCAGCACGGATGCGAGCTGGGCGAAGATCAAGGCCCTGGGCGCCGCCGACACGGCGGTAGGGGGGGTGCGGTTCCAGACCAACGCCGGCAAGGCCGCCGCCTTGATGGCCGGGTTCACCGAAGCCCGCGGCGATGTCGTGTTCATGATGGACGCCGACCTTCAGGATCCGCCGTCGGAGATGCCGCGGATGCTCGAGACCCTCGACGCCGGTTACGACCTGGTCAGCGGGTGGAAGAAGGTCCGCCACGACCCCTGGCACAAGGTCTACCCCTCTCGGGTGTTCAACAAGCTCATCGGCCTGCTGACCGGTGTGCACCTGCACGACCACGTCTGCGGCCTCAAGTGTTTCCGGCGGCCGGTGCTGCGGCAACTGCGGCTGTACGGCGAGTTTCACCGATTCATCGGCGTGCTGGCCGCCGCGGGCGGGTTCCGCGTTACCGAGATTCCCACGCTCCATCGGCCGCGGACCATCGGCATCGGCAAGTACGGCTTCGCCCGGTTCGCCAAGGGATTCCTCGATCTGCTGACCATCGTGTGCCTGACGCGGTACCGTTGGCGCCCGCAGCACCTGATCGGCGTCGTCGGGGCGTGGATGATCGCCGCCAGCCTGGTGCTGTGCGGCCTGTTCTGGGCGTTGCCGGGCGCGTTCCTGCACCGGATCATCCTCGGCCTCATGGCTCTGATGATCGCCGTCTTTCCGGGCTTGCTGTTGATCGCGATCGGCCTGGTGGGCCAGCTCGTCGTGGAGCAGCGGCCGCTGGACGATCAGTACGTCATCGCCGAGCGCGTCGGCTGGTGCAGTGCCGCCGCCGAACATGAGCCGGCCGTCTCTGTGCGAGCTTGAACCGACATGAGCGAGATCGTCGACACCGCAGAGTCCGCACCCGTTCCGCCGTTGCCCGAGCCCGCCAGGCCCCCGGCTGCCGTCGACCTGTCACCGCTGTTCATCCTGATGAGCATCGGCCTGCTCGTCGGCATCGTCCTGGAGCGGCCGAAGATATGGTACACCGTCAACGACGCCTCGCGGTGGAACACCATCTACTACCTCGTGCAGCATGGCACGTACGAGTTCCTGCCGCTGAGCCGGGAGCAGCTTCCCAAGTGGGCGAACCGCCCGTCCCCAGCCAAAGACCCCGACCCAGCCGATCCCGGTAACGTGCCCGTCCTGTGGACCATCGACATGATCCGGGTGGACGGCAAGCTCTGCTCGCCCAAGCCGCCGCTGCTGCCCACGGTGCTGGCCGGCGTGGCCTGGATCACGCAGAAGGTCTCGGGCTGCACGTTCCAGGACAACCCGCGGGTCATTGTGCGGACGATCCTCATCGTCGCCCAGGTGATCCCGTTGGCGATCGGCTTGGTCTTGCTCCGCCGGCACGTGTTCCGCATCACCGAATCGCCCTTCGCCCGCAACTTCGCGATGGCCGCCGCCGCCTTCGGCACGTATCTGACACCCTGGTCGGTCACGCTCAACAACCACGTCATCGCCGCCTGCACCGGCATGATCGCCGTCGATGCGTTCGTTCGCATCTGGTACGACGAGCGCCGCGAGTGGTACTGGTTCGCCCTGGCGGCTTTCTTCGCCGCCTTCACCGCCGCCACCGAGCTGCCCGCCGGCCTGCTGATGGTGGTGGTGCTCGCGGGGCTGCTGATCAGGGATCGCCGGCGCACGCTCGGCGTGGGCCTGATCGCCGCCGCCGTGCCGATCGCGGCCGCATTGTATACCAACTACCTCGTCACCGGCGGGATCAAGCCGGCCTACATGTCCAAGAACGTCAAGGGCGGCTTCTACGACTACCCCGGCAGCTACTGGAACGACCCCCAAGGCATCGACAACATCAAGGAGCCCAAGTCCGTCTACCTCGGCAACCTGGTCATCGGCCACGACGGTTTCTTCTCGCTCACGCCGATCTTGCTCGTGAGTCTGCTGGGCATCGGCAGTCAGATCGGCCGCCCGGGCGACCGCCGCCTGCTCGCCGCCGTCACCCTGGCAATGACCGCGATCGTCATCGCCGTCTACGTTGTCAAGACCAGTGACTACGGCGGCGGCTGCCAGGGCTACCGCTGGCTGTTCTGGCTGCTGCCGCTCTGGCTGCTGTTCCTCCCGGTGGGCGCGGAATGGATGGACCGCGTCGGCGGCCGTGTCATCCTTTACTGGCTCCTGGCCATCTCGATCTTCAGCGTCGGCTACGCCCTCGACAACCCCTGGACCAACTCCTGGCTCCGCACCCTCTTCAACCAGGCCGGCTGGATCGACTACTGATGGGTCCACGCCGACACCGGCGCACCGCAAGGGCATCCCACCTATGTCAAGGCTTGATATAGACTTGTGTCTATATTAGGTTAAGGCTTGACTTGCCACTGGGTCCAGGGTAGACTCCTCTTGAGAGTCGTCTTATCCCACCTTCATAAGGAGTAGAGAGTATGGTCCCCCAAAACAAGTCCGTTTGGTGTTTTCTCGCAAACCTCATCGTCCCCGCCGGGCTGTGCCTGTCGGCCCAGACCACGGTCACCGTCTCGGCCCAGGCCAATCCCTGGCTCGCGGGCATGCCGGTTGGAACCGCGATCCCCGACCCGCACGGGGTCACCCCGCCGGACATCGTGCCCGATCAGGCCCCCGTCCTCGTCCCGCTGGTCCTGGACAACGACGTCCAAGTCCTCGCCGTCACGGGAGCTACCTGGAACGGTCCGGCACCTGTGACCCCCGTTGGCCCCGAGGGCGATACGACGACGTTCTTCAGCTTCCAGGCGGGCGATTATTACTTCGGCAAGTCGGATGTGTACGCGCCTTTCATGAGCCTGGTCGGTGTGTTCCTGGATGACGCGATACCCGCTGGAGATCCTCCGCCTACGCTCGAGTTCTTCACCCAGCAGTCACGAGATTACTTGGTCCTGTCGCCGCTCTTGAGGCAGGTCTTCTTTATCGGCGACGGTCGCACCAGCGGTGGCGCTCAGCAGCAGATCGGGGTGCCCGCGGGCGCAACCCGGTTGTATCTGGGCGTGATGGACGCCTATCAGTGGTGGGGCAACGCGGGCTCCCTGTCAGTTACGGTCGCGGTCGTGCCTGAGCCTGCATCGATCCTGTTCGCCTCGTCGCTGCTTCTCGTCGGCACGCGGCGGCGACGGATCAAACTGTGGTAACAGGCCTGGGATCCGGCCCCATGGCTGCCACTGTCAACTCGCGCACGGCGGGGTGTCGCGGGCGTCGGAGGTGCATCGGCGCGCATCGGGCGTCACGCTCGTTCATCTGGCTCGTTGTTTGGGCGGGCGGTAGCCGCGGGTCTGGGCTTCGGCGGGGCTGCTGAAGACGCGGAGGTTGTCGGGGCTGAGGCGGTCGGCCGGGCTCGAGCCGGGCTCGTAGTAGACCTCGCCCTTGGTGCTGGCGACCACCGTCTTGTCGGAGGGCGAGCCGGCGGCCTCGGTGAGGAAATCGACGATCAGCTTCTCCACGCCCGCGACCGCGCCGAACATCCGCGTGCCGTGCAAGGCCGCCACGTCGGTCTTGCCGCCAGCCTTGCTGTCGGACTTGGCGTTGCGTGAAACGTCGGTCCGGCCGGCGACGATCCTCACCTGGGCGCCGGGCACGAGACGGCCGATCTCCTCGGCGGCGCTGCGCTCCTCGGCCGCGGCCAGCAGCAGCAGCTTGCGGTCCGAGTACTTGCGGGCCGACGCGAGCGAGTCCAAGCCCAGGTAATCTGCGCCCGGCGTCAGACACACGACCCCATCGACGGACCTGTCGCGGACGGCGTACTCCAGCGCGATGCTGCATCCGACGCTCGCCCCCGCGAGCACGAACCGGGCCGGGTCCGCCTCCGGCCGACGGGCGAGCCAGCGATAGGCGGCGGCCACGTCGTCGACCATCTCACGGAACAGCCGCGGATCGCGCTCCTCCACCTTCTGCCGCAGCTTGAGCGACGCCGGCTCGACGCTCTCCCCGTGCCCGCGCAGGTCGATGGCCAGCACCGCGAAACCGGCCCGGTGCAGCACGGGCACGAGCGGGTCCCACGTCGAGCGGTCCTGGCCGTACATGTGCAGCAGGATCACCATCGGGCCGCGGCGCTGATGGGGATCGGCGGCCGGCGGCGTGTACGTGCCCACGAGAGTGATCGGCAGCTGGTCGTC
>JACQVT010000141.1 GCA_016209665.1 Planctomycetota bacterium
AACATCGACGGGTGGTAGATTCGTCTGGCCCCGCCATAGGTCGAGCCAATCTACACAGGTCACACCCGCTCACCGCGATGCACCGGACGTGGCCTCCGTCCGTGCTGACGGCGGGTTGGCCGTGCGGGCTGGAGTGACGATGCCGGCGGGGGACAGTTCGATCACGTACTGCCAGCGGGGGGGCTCGCCCGGTACGGACAACGTGAGGTTGGCGTGGTGCGGGCCGATTCGGTGGAGCGATTCGATCTCTTCGAGCGTCTCGGCCGAGAGGTCGGCAACCGGTCCACTGGTCCACTCCTTGCCCGGCGGCTCGGAGTCGGCGGGCAGCAGGTTGAGAGCGTCGCGGTACAAGGCGGCGCCGTCGGTCGTTTTGCCGGGCTCGGCGGGCAGGAATCGGTCGATGGTCGTCTTGCCCGCGGGCAGGTGAATCGTGACGCGAGTCGGTTGTGCCGTAACGGCTTGGTCAGTCTTTGGAACCGCGGGATCGGAGATGATGCTGGCGGTGACGTACAGTAGGAGCAAGATGGCTGTCATGGAAGGGACTCCTGGCTGCGAGGATCCTTCGTGCGCGGACGCTGACTGTCCATCGGTTCCGATCGGAAGACGATACCACGAAAAGGCACAAGAAGCACGGCGCGGGCTTCGCCCGCAACCCAAGCGTTGAGCGACGGTTAGGATCTCGGGCTCCAAGAATTTGCACGCCGTGGGAAGATTCTGCGGGATAGCTGTACACAGAAAAGAACCCTTGCCTCTTGCATCCTGAGATTCTATAAACAGACCGGCTGGAAGCCGGTCCCACACGGGTTTCGGGATGCAATCTTAATCCGGTCCGAATACTGTCTTAACAAAGTGGCGGGTAAGATGTGCGGGTAGGTGACTGGGCGACGGCAGCAACAACTTGCCCGATCTTCTGGCGAGGAGGCAAGCCGGGTCGGGGCGTCGGGTCGTGGATCGTTGATGTGGTTTTCGGGCGATGCGTCACATGGAGGTTCGACTCACTTGCCAGCGATACACAAAACCCCGGTCACTCCATCGTCGGCCCGGCCGGCGGGCGGCAAGGTGGCGGAGATGAAGGGTGGCAGCCGCGGCATCCTGGTGGTCGAGGATGAGGCGGACCTGGTCGAGCTGCTGAAGTACAACCTGGAGCGGGAAGGCTACCGTTGCCGGTGGGCGGCGGACGGACAGGCAGCGCTGGCGGAGGTTCAGCGGGAACTGCCGGAGCTGATCCTGCTGGACCGCATGTTGCCGGGCTTGTCGGGGGACAAGTTCCTGGGCGAGTTGAAGAAGGAGCCGGACACGGCCGGCATCCCGGTGATCATGCTGACGGCCAAGGCGGAGGAGTCCGACCAGCTCATCGGGTTTGCCCTGGGGGCGGACGACTACATCACCAAGCCGTTCTCGATGAAGCTGGTTCTGGCCCGGATCGCGGCGGTGTTCCGCAGGATCGACGCCGCCGAGGCGAGCACGGACGTGCTGTCGGCGGGGCCGATCCGGCTGGATCCCGACCGGCACGAGGTGACGGTCGGCGGAGAGCCGGTGTCGATCACGGCGACGGAGTTCAAGCTGCTGCGGGCGTTGATGGCGGCCGGCGGGCGGGTACTGAACCGCGGCCGACTGATCGACATCGTGCTGGGTACGGGGGCGGCGGTCACCGACCGGACCATTGACGTTCACATCACGGCGGTGCGGAAGAAGCTGGGGGCCGCCGCGGGATGGATCCAGACGATTCGCGGCGTGGGGTATACGTTCCGCAAACCGGCGTGAGATTCCCAGCCGAGGGCGCTCGACGGAGCGCTTGCTTCACATCATCTCCCGATCTATCGTTCTGGCACTACGGCGCGAAGCGGTGGGTTTGAGCCCTGGCGACCGCGCCGGCGCTGCCCGGCACACCGGTCATTCAGCTCAAAGGGGCACTCGCTTGCGCTTCGTGCTGGTACAGAGGGGCGGGCTTGCGCTGTCGTGCCGGGCAGGTCCGATCGTTCCCCGCGCGAGGTGGGTTCATGAGAGGACCCGGGCGGCTGTTCTGGAAGCTGTTTCTCGGCAGCCTGCTGCTGACGGCGGCCGTGCTGGCGGTGTGCGCGTGGCTGATCTCGCGGGAGACCGAGTCGTTCACGCAGGCGGCGTTGGTGCAGCACCTGCGGGGTCAGGCGCTGCTGCTCAGAGAGATGGTGGGCGAGCGACTGGACGCGGCCCACGCCGTCGAGCTGGACCGCCTGGCGAAGGACATCGCGTCGCGTTCGCCCCATCCGGTGCGCATCACGTTCATCCTGCCGGACGGCTTGGTGCTCGGCGATTCCCAGGCCGACCCGGCCCGGATGGAATCCCACGCGAACCGACGGGAGGTGATCGCGGCACTGAAGGACGGCTGGGGCGACGAGGTGCACCTGTCACACACGCTGTCGATGGACATGCGGTACGTGGCGGCGCGAGTGGGGCCGGCGGAGGCGCCGCTCGGGGTGGTGCGGGTGGCGATGTCCACCGAGGCGATGGGGGCCAAGGCGAAGGTCCTGGGGAACCTGGTCTGGCAGATCTGCCTGGTGGGGGCGGCGGGGATGGTGGTGTTCGCGATGGGCCTGGCGAAGGTGTGGAGCGAGCCGATCAAGCAGATGACGGCGACAGCCCGCAGCCTGTCGCACGGCGACCTGTCGGCCCGCATCCACGTCAGCGGGCACGACGAGGTGGCGGACCTGGGCCGATCGCTGAACCAGATGCGGGACCACCTGGCCGCCCAGCTCGAGACCATCGACCGGCAACGCCAGATCCTCGAATCGCTGCTGACCCAGTTGCTGGAGGGCGTGGTGGTGGTCGGTTCGGACGGGCGGATCGTGTTGATCAACCCGGCGGCGATCCGACTGCTGGGGCTGCCCGGGGACGTGGAGCCGCCGGCGGTGGGCTTCAAGCAGATGCACGTGGAGGATTTCATCTCGCATCCGCAGCTTCGCGGGATGCTGTTGAGCCATCAACGCGCCGATGGGCGCGGCGATGGCGGCGCCGGGGAAGACGGGACGGACAGGTCGCAGACACCGGCGGGCGGCGCCTCTCGCCTGAAGGAGGCTCGGATCCGGGTGCAGACGTGCGAGGGCGAGATATCGCTGTTGGCGCGGGCGTTGGACGTTCGGCTGCCGAACCTGGGCGACGGCCCGGCCGGCGAGGCGGAGGGGCGATCGAGCGTGGCCCGGCTGATGGTGCTGACGGACGTGACCGAGCTGTCGCGGGCGATGCAGGTCAAGACGGACTTCGCGGCCAACGCCTCGCACGAGCTGCGGACGCCGCTGTCGGCGATCCTGGGAGCGGTGGAGACGCTGATGGAGATGGACCTGGCCCGCGAGGCGGCGGCGGCCCAGCAATTCGTGCAGATGGTGCAGCGACACGCGGACCGGATGCAGGCGAT
>JACQVT010000174.1 GCA_016209665.1 Planctomycetota bacterium
ACCCGGCCGCCGACGATCAGCGTCTGCATGAAGGTGGCGAAGCTGGCGGGATCCTTTCCGTTGATCTTCGTCAGGTCGCCGGGCCGGGTGGTGCCGACGAGGGCGTAAGAAGTAGCAGTAGTCCCAGCCGTCAGAAACTCCTCCAGGTAGTCCGAGAGGCCGTCCGGGCCCCCCGCGTCCTTGTCCAGACTGACGCCGCTGGCATCCCTCAGCTTCTGCGGCGGGAAAGGGAAGCCCTGGGGAACAAAGCCGCCGGGCGCCGTCCCGCCGGGCGCCGGAGGCGCAAATCCACCAGCACCCGCCCCCACGAAGACGCCCGAGGGCTTGCTGGTGGAATCCAGCGGGTTGGACCCGTTGCCCAGTTCCATGTCGCTGGGGAAGCCGTCGAGGTCTAGGTCCTGGACGAAGTCCGGGATGCCGTCTCCCTTGGTCGTGCCCGCGACGAAGGCCAGGACGCCGGCCGCGGTCAAGGGCGAGAACCGGTCGATCGAGAAGGGATCGACGAAGGCGTTCGCCACGAGCGGGTCTTTACCCAGGAAGGTCTCGAGATTATCCGGCATGCCGTCCTTGTCCGTATCCTTGGCCTGCGCCGGCACCGAGGTGGCGAGGAAGGGATCGGTCCCCTTCTGGGTCTCGATGAAGTCCGGCACGCCGTCATTGTCGGAGTCCTTGAACTGCTGGAAGCCCGGGACGGCGGGATCGGCGTCATTCGGGTCCGCCGCGCCCGAGAAGCCGTCGCCGTCTTGGTCCTGGAAGCCGCTATTCTGCTTGTTCCCGCTGTGGCGGAGGTAGACGATGATGAGCTGCGCCAGGCAACGCCGCACCTTGGCGCGGCGCGTCGTGTCGGTGATAGCGGCAAGGGCCTCCTTGAAGGCGGCGATGTCGTTGTCGATAGCCTTCTCGACCATAAGCTGTAGATTCTTGTGGAAGGCCGCCAGTACGGCGCCGATCTGCGCCGGGTTCGAGGCCTGATTCCCGGTCGGTGCAGTTCCCGGAGGGGCGATGTTGGGCTCGAAGCCCTTCTCCTCATCCGTGAGCCCCTGGCCCACGAGCTTCAGCCAGCCGGTGACGTTGGTGCCGCCGGGAACGACCACGGTCTCGTTCTTGCCGGTCTGGATAAAGCTGGTCGAGGTGGCGCCGGTCACGGCGGCGGTCACGAAGTTGGCGAAGGCGGTACTTTTGATGATGGATGTCGCCGCGGTCGCAGTCGCGCTGGGATCCCCCAACGCCTTGAAGTCCACACCGGTGCCGGCGGGACGGGTTGCGGTGAACTTCTCGATGGCCCGCTTGATGGCCTGATCGATGAGCACGAAGGCGTCCGCGCCGGGCTTGAACACGGCCTGGGCCCGCGTGTTGTCCACGGCCTGCTGGATGGTGTCCTTGACCCCGTTCATGGCGGAGACCACATCGGCGAAGTTGTCCGTAGTGCCAAGGGAGCCGTCCAGGTCCAGCTTGATGACCTTAGTCGCATCCGCATCGCCGCGGTTGAGCACCGTCTCGAGGCAGTCGCGCACCGAGTCGATCTCGCTGAGCTTATCCCTGATGAAGTTGTCGCGCTGGATGGCCCGGGACACCGTGGCACCCATCGTGGTGGGTAGGGCCACCGCCCCCGCGGCGCCGTTACGAGCCGCATTGAGCGCGTCGAATTCCGCATCTTGCACGCCCAGCACGCGCGTGAAGAATCCGGCAATGCCATCATCGAGTAGCAGTTGCGCCGCGGCGGCGCTCATTCCGGATTTAATGTTGGTGTTGAAGTCGGCGAAGCGCTTGGCCTTCTCCTTGCGAATCTCAGGGATGGCAACGGTAGCAAGGTTCGCGGCCGTGATGGCGGTGACGACCCCGTTCACCGTCAGGTTCAGAGCCCCCGCGGCGATGCGCTTGGTCAGCATATCCGTGAGGAACTGCTGCTCGGCCAGATCCTGCGCCTGCATCACATTTCCAAGGACGTCGGCGTCGGCCGCCGGGATGGGGGCCTGCCCGTAGGTCGAGGTATCGCTGATGCGGCCGCTCACGGCGGAGAAGTCCGCCTTGGCGGGATCGCCCACCTTGGCCACCTGCTGCTGGAACACCCGGAACTGGTTGTCGCGCAGTCGGTCGCAAGGTGGAGCCGTAGACGAGCCACTGCCCGCGATGGGCACCACGGTCACCAGGCGCTCCTTGTCTTCGTCGCCGGTGATGGTGCCATCGCCGTCGATGTCCTTGGTGGCCACGACAGCCACGTTCTGGCCGATCTTGGTGGAGGGCACGCCGGTGATGGTGTAGGTGCCGGTCGCGCTGGACTTCACGGACGAAGTCAGGGGGAAGACCGCGCTCGCGGGAGCCAGGATGTTGGCCGTCGTGGTGTCGAGGTCGCCCGTGGCCGTGAAGCCCACCACGAAGACGGTCCAGTTTTCCACCGAGGTGACGGTGGTGTCCACCGAAACCGTCCCGGTGATCTCGCCGCTGGATGAGAAGCTGGCGGTCACGGTGCCGATGCTGTTGGCAAAGGCCGTGATCTGGGCGGCCGAGATGGGCGCCCCGGCCGGGATGGCCCGCGCGCCGGTGAAGAAGTTGGTGTTCATGTTGGTGAGGGCGGTGCTCATCCCACCGGTCGCGGCCTTTTGAATCTTGTCCGCTGCAACGGCCGTGGCAGCCACGCCCGTGGTCTTGGTGGGCGTGAAAGTCAAAGCGCCGCCGCTCACGAGGTCGGTGGCATCGGCGCCATCGAAGGCCCCGTCCTTGGCGTCGTTGGCCAGAACGTCGAAGAAGTTGGCCATGTCGTCGGCCCCGATGGGGACGCCGGCTGCCGGGCTGACCATATCCCGGGCCTGCTGGATCAGGGCTGCGATCATCAGGCCGTAGGTGGCGCCGTCCGCGCTGGCGGTGGTGCTGATGCCGGTGGCGTTATCGACCGGGACGGGAACGATGGTGGTCACGTCCTTGTCCGCGCCAAGCTGGAAGTGCTTGCCGATATCTTTGCCGGCGGTCTTGATGGCATCGGCGGCGGCGGTGCCCTTCTTCATCTTCTCGAAGGCCGACTTGCGGGCGATGTGGGTGAGCGGGGTGCAGGGCACGCTGGCCGGGATGGCCGCTAGGTCGCCGACCATGGTGGACATCACGGCCTTGCCGGCGGTGACGGTGACGGGGTTGCCGCCAACGAGCTCGTCGACGTAGCTGCCGCCCACGACCTCGATCATCACCGCGCCCGTAGTGCCGGCAGCCGGTGTGAACGAGTAGTTGCCGTTGGCGTCCGTCGTGATCGTGGTACCGTTAAGCTTGCTGCCCTGGGTGCCGTTCGAGTTTACGGCGTAGAAATCGACCGTTGCGCCATTCAGCGGCCCCTTGATCGCCTGGCCGTTGATGGTCGTCGTAGCGCCACCTAGAGCCGCGATGCCATGCCCACCACCGTCCTTGCAGCCCGCAAGGAAGGTCGAGACGAAAACGAAGAGAACAGCGACGAACAGAGACGCGAATTTGGCGCGAGCGGCCATAGCTTCTCCCCCAGAATGTTTGAGCATGTCGGGCGCGGTGTCACCTACACCGACCCCATGCAACCGGGGCGGAGTATAGAGAACCTCCAGGTCCATTGCAAGTGGAAAATATGGTAATTTCTGGAAGCCTTCGGCTGACCAAAGCTTGTAGAAATGGAAAAAATGGTAGATAAAATCCAGAGAACCGAAGTGCGGGCGGATCGTCTGAGTAGTTGACGGCTTTGGAATTTGACGAAGGCGAGGTTGTCATGTATATTGCGTTGTCTGATCAAGAAACCACAAGATACTGTGTGACTACGGAGTCCAACATGCCCCTGGGCTATGAGGCCTTCGCCCGCCTGCTCAAGCTGAAGATGACCCTCTCGCGTTCGGCCCACACGGCCGATGTCAGGCACAAGATGAAGCTCAAGCTGGCGATGGATCACATTGACCGCGTGCTGGCCCACTGCGAGGACTACGAGGCCCACATCCGCCGCTATGCCTCCTGCGAGAAGCTGGTCGGCTAGCGCGCTCGGATGATTCCCCGCAGATCGTCGGGGGCGCAACCTCGCAGATAGAGTTCCCCCAGGAAGCGTTTGGCGTCGGCGGGATAGCCCTGGGTCGGCCTTAGTCCGGGAAACTTCAAACACCAGCTTTCGTTGAAGGCCTGCATGGCGATCTCGCGCTCCAGCTTGGCTCGCATGGAAGCCAGCGCCACCTCCAAAAAGTTCGCGTCGCCGCGCGTGAGAAACGCGATTTCAAGGGACCATTGGCCCAGACGCGCACGATAGCGCGAGACCTTCTTCCCCTCCTCCACGACCACAACATCGGAGAAGACCTCCGACAGCAACGGCCCGTAGCGCCGCCGGCCACCGTGTCTATCAAAGGTCAGGGTCGCCCCCTGTGTCGGATGGGCGCAGAGCAGCGCGGCCGCCAGTTCCAGCGACGCGCAGCTTAGCAGGTTGGCCTTGTTGCCCTGCTGGGCGACCAGGCGGTTGAACTCCGGGACATCGATCAGGCGAAAGGACTGCCAGGCGGAGTCCGCCAGGGCTTCGCAGCCTCGCCGTAGGCTCTCGAATCCACGACGCGGCTGAAAGATGCGCTTGGAGTCATCGACGATGAACTCCGCCCCCGAGCCCACCCGTCCCACACGCGGAGCCAGGGCCGCGTAGAGATCGACCTCCGGGTCGTCTCAAAGGACGGCCGTGGCCGCGATCACCAGGGGTCCCAGCCGCGGGCCATAGCCGGCCTCGTCCACCCCTATCCGCAAAAAGCCGGGCGGTCGCCCTTCATTAATGTTATAGACTCGCCCCGCCATGACGAAAGCGTCCTTCGACTTCCAGCTCCTGCACGTC
>JACQVT010000175.1 GCA_016209665.1 Planctomycetota bacterium
GGCTGTACCTGGTTCTGGTCTTCCACCAGCGGGTCCTGGTCCAGGAAGAGCAGATGGAGACCGAACAGCTTCGTCGGGAGCGTGAGGCGGGCTTGGGCGGAGGGGCAATCTTCGACCAGGAGGATCTGCTGCTGGCCCAGCGGCGGCTGCGGTGGATGTACCGATGGCTGCTGCCGGGCTCCACGATTCTGGTCCTCGTCGGGCTGGCGATCACCGGTCTTTCCGGCTGGCCCTGGACGCTGGGAGATTCGATCCGCATCACGAGGTGGCCGGGGATCAAGATCGACCACGCCACGCTGGCGATCTGGTTCACCGGCGGGGCCGCCTTTCTGAGCTTCCTGCTGTCGCGGTATGCCTCGGGCATGGGCAGGTACCCCGAATGGCGAATGCTCCGGTCGGGGGCCAGTTGGTTGATGGGGGTCACGCTGGGGGCGGTGGCGGTCTCGGCCACCATGGCCCCGCTGCACTACACCCAGGCGTTTGGGCCCGAGCGGGTGCTGGCCTACGTCCTGCGGATCCTGCTGCTGGTGCTGGCGGCAGAGGTTCTGTTCAATTTCGTGCTGGACTTTTACCGGCCGCGGTCGCCGGACGAGGAACCTCGGCCGGCGTTCGACAGCCGGCTACTGGGACTGTTCAGCGAGCCGGGCGGCATCGCCCGCTCCATCGCCGACGCGGTGAACTATCAGTTCGGGTTCGAGGTCTCCTCGACGTGGCTGTACAAGCTGCTGGAACGGGCGGCGGTGCCCCTGGTGGGGTTCGCGGTGATCATGCTGTTCGTGGCCAGCTCGTTCGTGGTCGTACAGGCGGAGGAGGAGGCGATCATCGAGCGGTTCGGCCGGCCGCTGGAGAGCACCGTCGGACCGGGCCTGCACCTCAAGCGGCCCTGGCCCATCGACGTGGCGTACAAGGTCGCCACCAGGCAGATTCACGAGTACCGCCTGGGTGACGCCCCTTCACCCGACGCCAAGAAGGAGCCGGAGGGCCAGCTCATCCTGTGGACGAACAAACACGAGCAGGAGCCACACCTCAAGGTGCTCATCGCCACGCCCAAGCTGGCGGAGTTCATGACCACCGGTGCAGCGACCCGACCGGCAGCGGAATCGCACCTGGTGCCCGGCGCGAAGGAGGGACCGACGTTCGCCGAAACGGGAGCGGCCGTCAGCGTCACCATCCTGCGGGTCGCGACGACGATCCAGTACGAGATCGGCAACGCCAAGGACTGGATCTCGACGTACCGGGACCCGGAAGCGATGTTGAGAGCCATTGCCAGCAACGAGTTGACCCGTTTGTGCGCTTCGCAGACCGTGGACGGCATGCTGGGCAACGAGCGTGGGCGGCTGGAGAAGCTCCTGTGGCAGCAGGTCCAGGACAAGGCCGACGAAGCCAAGTTGGGCGTCCAGGTGAAGTTTCTCGGTCTGCAGGGCGTACACCCGCCAGAAGAGACGGCCGAGGCCTTCCAGGACGTGATCGGGGCCGAGCAGAAGAAGATGGCCTCGATCCGCAGCGCGTGGGCCGACTACAACAAGCGGCTGTCGGAGGTGGCCGGCGACATGTATCTCGCGGAGAACCTGGCCACCGCCATTCAGACGGTGAACCAGCGCGAGGCCGACTCCCAGGCATCGGCGCAGGCCCGGCAGGAGGCGCGGGACCTCGTACACAAGCTGTTTTTCGGCGATACGAAGGCCCACGTCACCCCGATCGGCGGGCAGGCCGCGGGCATCATCAGCAAGGCCAGGGCCCAGCGCTGGCAGCTCGAGAACCAGGGCCATGCCCAGGCGGCGTTGTTCGAGCAGGCCCGGGCCATCAAGGACGCCGCCCCGCGGGTGTTCTACGTGCGTGAGAAGCTGAGCGCCCTGGCCGACGCCCTCAAGAGCATCCGCAAGTACGTCATCGCGGCCGAGGGCAACGTCAGGATCGGAACGTTTCACCTGAACCTGCAAGACGCCGCGAATGCGCCGTTGGATTACGCCGCGGGCAGCGAGAGTCCATGACTATGAGGCAGCGCCGGGTACGGGTCGCCAGACCTCCCGGAGCGAGGAAACCACGGATCCGCAAACATGTCCATGCAAACCGGAAACCAACCGCCGATTCCACCGTTTGACGCCCACCCGGGCCGCGCCCACGATCCCAGGCCGGGCGAGCCCGGCCGGATAAAACGCAGCCTGCCGTCGCTCGTTACCGGCATCCTGCTGGCCGTCGTCCTGCTGCTGTACATGGTCACCTACCAGGTACGGTTCACCGAGGTCGCGGTGGTCCGGACGTTCGGAAGGATTAACCAGGAAACCGGCGTCAACACCGAACCTGGGTTGTACTGGAAATGGCCCTGGCCGATCCAGCGGGTGCAGACGTTCGACAACCGCCTGCAGGTGACGACGACCACCGGCGAGGAGAACGCGACCAAGGACGGGAAGA
>JACQVT010000148.1 GCA_016209665.1 Planctomycetota bacterium
CGCAAGTGCAAGGAGCTGGGTTTCGGCACGATCCTGATCGACGCCGGCTGGGACTGCCGGCCCGACGGCGGCTACGCCGACTTCAAGAACGGCATCCTCGGCGATTTCACCGCCATGCCCGACCGGTTCCCCGACCTGCCCGCCGCCGTCCGGCAGATTCACGATCTGGGCTTGAAAGTCGAGCTGTGGTCGGCCCCGTTCTGGCAGGGCCGAAAGAGCAAGGCTTACCGCGAAACGACCAAACTCTGGCACGCGCAAACCGCCGAGGGCGAATCCCACAACCTCTGCCCCCGCTACGTCGGCACGCGGGAGTACTTCCGCGAGACGTTCGCCCGCGTCGCCCGGACCTATGGCATCGACGGCATGTGGCTCGACGCCGCGGATGGTGTCCCGCTCGAATGCAACGCCGCCCACGAGCACGTCAACCAGCCGATGGGCCGGGCGTTCGTCGACTGCCTCGCCGCCGTCCGCGAAGGCCTCCAGTCGGTCAACCCGCAGGCCACCACCGAGGCCCGCGTCCTGCACGCCAACGTCCACACCAAGCGGGCCCTGGACGTCGTGCAGCCCTCCGACGCCCCCGAGAGCTTCGAGATCATCCGCCTCGCGAGCATCCACATGCGGACGTGGGCCTACGACGTGGTGCTCAAGAATGACCCCATGTTCTGGCCCAAGGACGCCGACGCTACGCTGGTCGGCAAGTTCCTGGCCACGATGGTCTGCTGCGGCGTGCCCGCGCTGTCGGTCGACTTCCTCACCGCGCCCGAGGAGCACTGCCGCCTTACCGCCGCCTGGCTCCGCTTCTACCGCGAGCACCGCGACACGCTGCTGAACGGCGAGTTCCACCTGTTCGGTGCCGACTATGCGATCCCCGACATGATGCTCGTGGGCCAGGACGAGGCCGTCGTCTATCTCCGCAACGCCGCCACCCGCGAGGTGCCGCTGCCCCGCCCCGTCGGCCGGGTCATCCTGCTCAACTGCACCGACGCCGACAACCTGACCCTGAGCATCAAGGCCGCCGCCGGCGCCGGCCAGCACCGCGTCAGGCCCTACCGCCACGACTGGACGCCATCCGGCGAGGCCATAGAACTTACCCCAGGCACCGCGCCGCTCTCCTATCCCGTCGCCCAAGGCGCCGCCGCCGTCCTCGAATTCCGGTAGCGCCGTCGGATCATGTTGGTTCCCAGTTCCTGAACCGCTCACGGCTTGCTCAATACGAGCTGCGGGCCCCTTTGAATCTCGCAATTCCCTTGCCCGATGAACCTTTAACGGCCTTTCCATCCGCGTTGACACTGACCAGACGGCAACCTATAGTTCGAGGGGATTTTCAAGTATAAGACCATGGGCGGGACAAAGCCGAAACGCAACGAGCGATTGCCCGAGGACGTGGACAAGCTGGAGTCCATCGCCCGCCGTGCGCCGAAGCAGTGGCGGACGGCGAGGGCCTTGCAGTCCGCCGGCTTCGTCCGCGTGCCTGGCGGTTTTCGCCAGGTGCTGCGCCTGTCGCGAATGAGGCGCCTGGCCCGCCGGATGACGACCCTGCGCAAGCGCGCGGGCCTGAGCCCGGCGGAGGTCGCCCGGCACATGGGCATCACGCCGGCTGCCTTGGCGCGGCTCGAGAACCAGGACACCGCCGAGCCTACCCTCAAAATGCTCGACCTCTATGCCGAAGCTGTCGGTGGGGACGTCTGCCTGTCCCTGCAGCCAGCAGACAAGCAATCATAAACCGCCGCCCGGCGGCCCCGCGGCGTGATTCCCCTGGTCTGACGAGACGCCGCACTCCGAGTGCGCTCCCGGGCTGGCACTGGCACCCGCCGATGCCGGGGAGTCCGGCCGGGCCGGCTCGACTCCACAAGCCGCACGACGCCACAACCCAATCCCGCGGCAAGTCCCCGCCGCCTTGGCCGGTCGAGGTCGCCGGTCTGCCGATCCCTTTGATTTCAGGGTAACTCTATGGGAAAAACACTTGCACGTATCCGCTCCGAGGGTTATGCTGTTTTGGAGTGCGGCAGGTCCAGGGGGAGCAGCCGATTCTGTTAGCCGTGCACGCCCCTGGCTCGGCCGTTGCGGCGTTCTCCTGCTTCCCGGCAGCAATCGTGTCACAGGAGGCCCCATGTCTACCCGCGCGAAGCTCATCCTGGCTCCCATCTTCGGTTGTCTGATCGACACTGCCGCCCGCGATCCAGCCCTGGCCGTCGGCCCTGCCGGCTACGCCCTTCAGTTCGACGGCTCCAACGATAAGGTCGTCGTCCCGCGGTCGGTGACCTTAGAGCCTGCGCAAGCAATCACAGTCGAGTGCTGGGCCAAACCCCTCTCGGGCTGGGAATCGCTCTGCGCTCTGGTCCGCAAAGCGGCTGCCTCCGATGCGGGCTACGTCTTTCGGTTCCAGTTCACGAGCCCATACGTGCACTGGCAGTTATCCAAGGCGGGCCTGTCTCAGGAGATTTGGGTTCTCGACCCCACGATCAACACCAGCTACGTGGGCGCCTGGCATCACTTCGCGGGCGTCTATTCGGCTGGAGGCAACTACGCCAAGCTGTACATCGACGGTGTCCTCGTGGCCACGAGACCCGGCTACGGTGCGTTGGTCCACACCCCTGTCGACTTGATTCTTGGCGACGGCGTGCACTCCAACGAGAGCTTCAAGGGACTGATCGACGAGGTTCGCGTGTGGAGCGTGGCTCGCACGCAGCCACAGATACAGACGGACAAGGATCATGCTCTGCTCGGCTGTGAGCGCGGCCTGGTCGGTTACTGGAGGTTCGACGAGGGCGCCGGCCAGCAGGCTCTGGACTCCTCGTCCCGCGGCAACCATGGTCGATTGGGCGATACCACCTCCAGCGACACCGGAGATCCCGTCTGGGTGGAATCCACCGCCTTCGCCGGCACCGCTTTACCCGTAGACGGGGACGGCGACGGCGTCACCGATGGGTGTGACAACTGCCCGCAGTTGTCCAATCCCGACCAGGCCGATGCCGACGGAGACGACGTCGGAGATGTCTGTGACGCGCTGTTCAATACCTCCTTCGTGAACGGAAGCTTTGAGAATGGACCCAGCCCCGGAGTCAACCTGCCGCTATCGGGCGGCTCGACCGCCATCAACGGGTGGGTGGTCACCCGGGCGGGCATCGATTACGTCGGGTCCTACTGGTCGGCATCACACGGCACACGTAGCCTGGACCTGGAAGGCGCCACGGCCGCGCAGGGAGGCATCCGCCAGACCATTCCCACGATCCCTGGAAAGGAATACCTCGTGATC
>JACQVT010000159.1 GCA_016209665.1 Planctomycetota bacterium
CACCAGGAACGTGAGCACCATGTACGCCGTCTCGGGCGAACTCAGCATCCGATTGATCGGCCAGACGTAGTGGGCCACTAGTGGGGCGTCGGGCGGGCGCACCCACTTGAGCGCCACCAGCAGGGCCCAGATCGGGTGAACCGGGGCCAGCCAGGTCATGCCGCTCCCCCCGCCCTGCGGGATCGACTCGGCAACGTGTGAACCGGGCCAATGTCCGATCGCCAGTCCGCCCAGCAGGTAGACGCCGATACCCGCGTAGAACGAAAAGACCGTCGTCCGCGTGCCGATCTTGACCACGCTGACGAAGATCGCGACCGCCCCCATCAGCAGGGCGGTGCAGGCGGCGATCCCGAAGCTCAGGAACACCTGGTCGGCGGTCACGCCGCCGTAGAGCATCGTGATGCAGAAGATCGGCAGCCCCGAGATCAGCAGCACGATCACGAAGAACAGCCGGCTCAGCAGTGATCCCAGCACGATCTGGGCGTTGGACAGCGGCGTGGTCAGGAGGACGTTGAACGTCTCAGCGTCCTTCTCCTGCGAGATGGCCCCGGCCGTGAACACCGGCGAAAGCAGGCAGATCATCGCCAGTTGCAGGATCGAGATCGCCTCGAACACGCGCGACGAGCTTTTGGCGAGCGACGTCAGCGACGGCGTCGAGCCCCCGGTGGACTGGGACAGTTGCGACGCCAGCATCAGGAACAGCAGGACGACCAGGTAGCCCGCGCGGAGCCACAGATGCTGCGGCCGCTTGCTGCCCATCTGCACCACACGGACCACGATGGGGTTGGCGGGCAGCAACCGCCAGAAAGACAGCGCGATATCGTTCACAACGGGTCGCATCGGTTCACTGCGTCTGGGGCTGGGTTTGCGGGAACCGCAGCAGGTCGGTCAGCTCCTCGGGTTTCATGCCGTGGTCGGTCCCCACCTTCCGCAGGTCATCGAGCAGTTTGACGCGCTGCTCGGGCGCGGCCAGGGCGATCACATCCCGCCGGAAAGACCGGCCCATGTCCACGATGGGCCTGGTCCATTCCCGGTACTCCAGGTCGAGCCGGTAGAGCCAGGGGTCGAGGGGTTCCTTCGGCACCATCCATTCCAACTGGTGGCGGACCTGGTTGGCCATCACCTTGGCCTTCCATTCCTTGGTCATAACGGGCTTCGCCTTCTCGCGGTACTCCTTGAGCAGCTTCTCGCCGGCCGCCTTCTGGGCCGCATCGTAGCCGAGCACGTGCACCGTCTGGGCCAAAAACTGCTGCCAGTGTTCCGGCCCCATGGACCACAGCTTCCACCGCACCCGCCGCTCGGCCTCGACGTACTCCTTGCTCTTGCCCTGGTTCTCGGGGTTGTCGGGGTCGTCCAGGTCCGCCTCGTCGAGGTCGTCGAGAAGTCCTTCGTCCTTCTTCATCTCGCCCCGCGACCAACGGTCCATGCGCTGCTCGAACCGGTCCAGCATCTTGCGGGCGTCGGCGGCCTGCTTCTTCAGGTCATCGTATTGCTCGTCATTGACCAGTGGCCGGGCGTCTTCCAGCACGCCGTCCCAGAATTCCCGGAGGATCTTGACCCCGGGCCCGATCTTCTCGCTGTACTCGCGGGCGACCTCGGGAGGCGGCGCTTTGCTCCGGAGCAGCTCGTGCCGGATGACGGCCTCGTAAAACGTCTCGACGGCAATCGCCCCTTCCCTCGCGTAACGCTGGTGCAGGTCCTCGCACCGCTGGGCGACGGCCTCCGTCAGGCGCTGGCGGGCAGGATCGTCCGGACCCCAGTTCTGGGCGAACTGATGCTTGACCATCTGCTTGGCAAAGCCGTCGATCATCTTCGGCGTGAACCGGATGCCATGCGCGGTGGGATACATCACGTCCTCGCCGGGTGGCGGCGACGCGGGTGGTTCGGGTGTGGGCGGCGTGGCGGTCACCTCCTCCTCCGGGGCGGCCGGCGCGGCCTCGTCCTGGGCTTCCTGCGCCCAACCCCAGCCGGCCGCGGCAAGAAGCGACATCAGCCCAACCCACACCGGGAGCGTCTTCATGGTTCGGTCTCCGGCCGTTGCAGCTTCTTTTCCTTGAGCAGCCCGGCGACCTTCTCCTCGGCGGCCCGGCGCTGGGCCGTCGTGGGGATGCTCTCCAACCGCGCCTTGAACCCCTCCTCCAGCTCGTTCCACGACGCCCGGACCTCGACCGACTGGTCCTCGAGCAGGGCCCGGGCCGGGTGGGCCCAGGCGGCCTCCAGCTCCCAGCTCAGGTTCGACCACAGTTGGGCGCGGTAGATTTCGTCCCGCCAGCCGGGATCGGCTCGCAGCCTTTCCTCGCGCTGCGTGAACTCGCGAAGGATGGACTCACCCGTGGCCGCCTGGGTCGCGTCGAGCCCGTAGAATTCCTTGAACCGCTTGAAATAGCGTTCCCACGCCTTGGCACGGCCGTTGTCCGCCTCCCTCTCGGCCGATTTGCGGGCGCCCTTCAGGCGCTCCGTCTCGCCGCGCTCGTCCTTCTTGACCTCCTGCTGCGGGCGGAACGGATCGCGATAGTCCGTCACTTCGCCGGTCGACCACTTCTTGAGCGTCGACTCGAAGCCGTCCACGGCGGTCTTGAACGCCATGAGGTCGCCGGCCAGCTTGAGCTGCTGCTTCATCCCCAGCATGGGCCGGATGTCCTGGCTCACGCCGCGGGCCAGCTCCCGAACCTCGGGCAGGATCGGCAGCACGCGGTCGGCGAATTCCTTCCCGAAGCCCGGGGGCATGAACCGGCCGCCACCGCTGCCTTCGGATTGGTATGTCAACTGCTCCTCGACGAACCGCTCGATCAGGTCCCGCCCCGGCTCGTCGATCTTGTGGGCCATCTGCATCAGCCGCCGGGCGATCTTTTCCTCGGCGTCGGCCACCTTGTCGTCCGGCAGTTGGTAGCGCTGCTTGAGCATCTGCTTGGCGTACACGCCGGCGAAGGCCCGGGCCATCCCCGGCGTGAAGCGCAAACCAGGTTCGGCCTGCTCGGCACCGTTGCCCGCAGCATCCGCCGCCCGGGCGCTAGACGCACCGATGGCTGACGCCACCGCCAGACCCACAAACCAAACCAGCCACCCGTTCCCAAACTTCAGTCTGCGCATCCACTCCACCTCGATACCGCCCCTCAGGGCTTCATCACAGCCTCGATGGTCCTCAGTTCCTCGGCCGTCGCGCCATGCTTGGCCGCCGCTTGTCCAACCGTCGCCACCGCGGCCGTCCGCTGCTCGGGCGTGGCCAGGGCGACCACCTCGGTCCGCAAGGCGTCCGCCAGCTTGTTCACCGGTTCGGTCAACTCTCGGTACTCCGTCCCCAACCGATACCGCCAAGGCTCCAATGACTCCCGCTCGCCGGAGGTGTCGATCAGATTCTGCTTGAGGCGGTTCGAGAGCACCCGCGTCCGCCACTGCGGCGTCATGATCGCCTTGACCTGATTCTGGTACTTGTCTCGAATCGCTCTCGCATGCGTTTTCTGCTCGTCGCTGAACCCGAAGAACGCAGCCGACCGTTCGATGAAGCTGCCCCACCCTTCCGGCGGCATCTGCTCCAGGTCTCGTTCCGCGCGGTGGCGCGCCCACTCCAGGAGCATTTGCCGCCGCTCGGCCGCCTTCTGCTCCGGCGTCTGGGTATCCTCCTGCGGTGGCTGAGCGGACCGGAACGGGCGGCCATCTTTATCCACGTCGCCCGCCGCCCACCGGTGCATCTGCTCCTCCGCGCCGTCGATCAGGGCCCGATTTCGATCCGACCATTTCTGCAGATTGGCCACCTGCTCCGGGCTGAGGAACTCCCGGCTGTCGTTCGTCACACCTTCCCAGAAACCTCGCATCGCGCCGGTGAGGGGCAGAAACCGCTTCGCCAACTCCGGCCCGGTCTGGGCATCGAACCTGCCGTTGTTTCGGAATTCGCTCTCGGTGATGTGTTCAATTAAGCCCTGCCAATCCTGGCCATTGGCGTGCGCTGCCGCCATCACTCGCCGGGCGAACGCCTCGGCCAGC
>JACQVT010000160.1 GCA_016209665.1 Planctomycetota bacterium
CAGCAGCAGGGCGATGGCGGTCATGGTTTTCTCGCCGCCGCTGAGCAGGGAGATGTTTCGGGTCTCCTTGCCGGGCGGGCGGGCCTGGATGTCGATGCCCGCCTCGAGCACGTCCAGCGGCTGGCCCTCGGGCGGCTGCTCCAGCATCACGTCCGCCTTGCCGCCGCCGAACAGCCGCCGGAACAGCTCCTGGAAATGCTCGCGGACGGCCTCGAACGTCTGCGTGAACCGCTCCCGGCATTCCTGGTTGAGCTGCTCGATCAGCTCCTCGAGCTGACGCCGGCTGTTTCGCAGGTCGTCCCGCTGGCTGGTCAGGAACGTCGCCCGCTTTTCCAGCTCCTCCTGCTCGGCGATCGCGTCCAGGTTGACGTTGCCCAGCCGGCGAATCTTCTCCTTCAGCTCCTCGATCTCGGCCTCCAGGGCCGTCCAGTCCTGCTCGGCGTGCTGGTAGTTCGCGTACACCTCGACGAGGTCGATGTTCAGCTCGTCGCGGACCCGCGACAGCAGCGTCTCGACCCGCAGGCTCACCTCCCGCAGCTCCATCTGCCGGCCGTGGAGGTCGGCCTCCACCTGCTCCAGCTCCGTCCGCTGCGTCTTGAGGTGCGCCGCCAGGTCCTCCGCCTCGTGGCGGATTTGCTCCCGCCGATGGAGGCAGCCCATCAGCTTGCGGTCGAGGTCCTCCTTGGCGACATACAGTTCGGCCAGCCGGGCCTGGGCCACCAGGATCGTCCGCTCGGTCTGGGTCAGCCGATGCACCGCATCGTCCGCCTCGGCCGCCGACGCCCGTACGGCCTCCTCGCTGGCTTGCAGCGAACTCTGTAAGGCCCGCAGCCGGTCCGCCAACATGCCGCGCCGCTGGGCCAACTGCCCGACTGAGACCTTGGCTTCGGTCAGCCGCTCGGCCAGTTGGGCCCGCCGCTGCTGCAAGGCCTCGCACTGCTCGGCCAACTGCCGGATTCGCAGCTCGCGGTCCGCGTTCTCGCGTTCGAGCCGCGCGACCGCCTCGCTGCCGCGGGCCGACCGCTCCATCGTGTCACGGATCTGCATCTCGATGGACTCGATCTCGCCGGCCAGCAGCGGCTGCTCGTGGGTCAACCGGCCGATCGCGTTCTCGTTGGTAGCGTGGGCGGCGTTGTTTTCGATCTGGACCTTGTTGGTCTCGGCGATCGCGACGCGAAGCTCCTCCTGAACGCGCTCGAGGTCGACGATGTCGGCGGCGGTCCGGTCGCGGCGTTCGCTCATCGCGGCGATCCGGTCGTGTACCGCGACGATCTGGTTCTCGATCTCGCGCAGCTCGCTCTTGCGGCTGATGAGGCCCGCCCCCGCACCCGCCGGCCCCAACTGGCACCGCCCCTCGCAGTCCAGCAGCTCGCCGCTGTGGGTCACGTACCGGTACATCGGCGGGTTCTGCGAGGCCATCCGCTCCGCGTCGGCAAGGCTGCTTACGATGATCGTTCGGCCCAGCAGGTGCTTGACGAGACCCTCGGCCGTCGGCGGATACTTCACCAGGTCCATCGCATACGCGATAAAGCCCTCCTGTTGCGAGAAGTCGCGCCCGTTGATGAACGGCGGAATGCGGTCCAGGCAGATCGCCCGCACGCGGCCCGGGAACTCCGCCAGCCCGCCCGCGTCGTCCAGAAACGGCCGACTGTCCTCGATCACCAGGTACTGGTCGTACTCGCCCAGGGCGGTCTCGATCAGCATGGCGTTGGCGACGTCCGCGGCGATCAGGTCGGCCACCATGCCCCGCACGTAGGGGAACGTCCGGCCGCTCGCGTCCTGCTCCATCCGGTGCAGCACCTCTCGGACGCCGGCGTCCACTCCCTCCATCTTGCGGTCCAGGTCGCGGAGCAGGGCTTGGCGGCCGAGCAGGCCGCTGCGGTACTCCTTGGCCGCCGCCAACTCCTGGTTCAGTTCCGCCCGCGCGGCATCGAGCCGGCTCGCGGCCTCGCGCCGCTCGGCCAGTTGCCGCTGGTAGTCGGCGAGCAGGACCGCCACCTCATCCCGCCGCCGCGAGACGTCCACCCGCACCGCCAGCAACTGCTCGAGTTCCTGCCGCACCTGCTCCTGCCTGCCGGCCAGCCGGCCGCGGCTCTCCTCCAACTGCTGCTGGCGCTGTCGCAGGGCGCTGATTTCGTTGTTGAGCTGGGCCGTCCGCCGCAGCACGTCGATGACGCCGGCCTTCTCCTCCTCGCCGCGGGCCTGGAGTGTGGCCAGCTCCGCCGCCACGTCGCGGTCCTCGGTCGACAGCGCATCCACGGTGGTGTTGGCCACCCGCAGCTCCGTCTCAGCCCCGCTGACTTGTGCCTCGACGCCCGCGATCTGCTGCCGCCACGCCAGCGCCCGCTGGCGTTCGGCGGCCAGCCGCTGCTGAGCCCGGGCGCGGGCCTCCGAGAGTTCCTCGATCCGCTGCCGCGACTGCTCCGCCCGCTCGCGGTTGGCGGTAATCTCCGACGCATTGACCAGGATCTGCTGCTCGATCTGCCGCACCTCGGCGTCGAGCACCATCGCATCCCGATCCAGCACCGACATCCGCGTCTCCGCCGCCGAGATGGCCGTCCGCAGCCCGGTCGCCCGATCGCTCAGCCCGGCCGTCTGCTGCTCCAGTTCGCCGTGCCGCTGGGTGTGGCGGTGGTATTCGGCCAGCGAGTACGTCGCCCGCTTCTCCCGCAGTTGACGGTCGTACTCCTGGAAGCTGCGGGCCTTGCCCGCCTGGTACTTGATGCTGCGCAGGCGCTTCTCGACCTCCTCGACGATGTCCTCGACCCGCAGCAGGTTCTGCTCGACGCGTTCGAGCTTGCGCTGGGCCTCCTTCTTGCGGGCCTTGAACCGGCTGATTCCGGCCGCCTCCTCGAAAATGATCCGCCGGTCGATCGGGTTGGCCTGGAGCAGCACGTCCACCTTGCCCTGCTCGATGATCGAGTAGGCGCCGACGCCGATGCCGGTGTCCATGAACAGCTCTTTGATGTCGCGGAGCCGCACGATCTCGTTGTTGATGAGGTACTCGCTCTCGCCCGTGCGGAACAGGCGGCGGGTGATGCACACCTCGTCGGTATCGTGGGCCAGCTTGCGGTCGGAGTTCTCGAAGATCAGATCGACCTGGGCCATCCCCGCCCCCCGGCGGGTGCCCGAGCCGTTGAAGATCACGTCCTGCATCTGCTTGCCGCGCAGGCTCCGCGGGGACTGGTCGCCCAGCACCCACTTGATCGCGTCGACGACGTTGCTCTTCCCGCAGCCGTTGGGCCCCACGATCCCCGTGATGCCCGGCTTGAAGTCGAACTCCGTCTTGTCGGCGAAACTCTTGAATCCGAGGCAGGTCAAACGCTTGAGGTACATGACTGCTCAGGACCTCCCTGTCCGCTCGAACAATGCCCATTTCCCTGGGCCTGGCCCCGTAGGCTTCGTCTCCCACTCCGTAAGCGCCGTACTCTACCCGCAAAACCTGCCCCTGCCAAGGGTTGTCCCGATCTTTTTCGATTGGTTGTTGCCCAGCGGAACCCGACGGGCATATAAACGGCAAGGGCCACTGTCGCGCCGAAGCGCGTCGTCGTCCACGCTCAGTGAGTCGACTCTGCGCCAGACAATTCTGTGGGTAGGGGTCCATCCCGGTGCCACGCGACGCGCGGTGCAGAGAAGGCGATTTGCTGCACGTAACGACGGACAAACAACTGACTCGACGTCCAGGGGGGTAAAGTGCTCAACCCGGGGACTGGCTACGACAATCCGAGGGGGCTACGGCGGTTGGCCGCGAGCGTCTTGGCTTCATTGTTCCTGGCGGGGTTCCCCCAAGCGGCCCGTGCCGTGGTCATCACCGTCAACACGGTCATCACCGCGGGCGACACCTCGCTCGACGGCCAGGCGATCGAAGTCCGCGGGGCACAGCTCACCGTCAGCGGGCCGCACACCTTCGCCGAACTGGCCGTGACCAACGGCGGCGTGGTGACCCACCCGGCCGCGGAGGCTACCGGCCTGAGCCTGACCATCACCGGGAATTGCAGCGTCGACGGGGCGAGCCGCATCGACGTCAGCGGTCGGGGCTTTCCCGCCAATCAGGGGCCGGGTGCCGCGCCGGCCGCCTCTTTCGGCGAAGCGGGCGGGGGCGGTTATGGCGGGACGGGAGGCAGCGGAAGCCGCAACGGTCCCGGCTACACCTACGGCTCCATCTTTCAGCCGACGGAACTCGGCAGCGGCGGCGGCAGCAACGGCGGCGCCGGCGGCGGCGCGGTCCGTCTTGTCGTTCAAGGCACGTTGACGGTGGACGGCTCCATCCTCGCCAACGGCAACAACGGCGCCGACGGCGGCGGCTCGGGCGGCAGCATTTGGATCACCACGAGCGACTGGACGGGCAACGGCCCGGTGAGGGCCCACGGCGGCAACGGCGGC
>JACQVT010000177.1 GCA_016209665.1 Planctomycetota bacterium
CTGGTGGCCTACGCCTACGTCCTGACCCGGGCGGGCTCGCCGATCGTCTACTATCAGGCCGGCGAGTTCGGCAGCGTCAGTTTCCCGCGGTCCAGCCGCTCCGATCCGCTCGGGCTCGGCGACGATTATCTGACCAGCCTCCTCGACGTTCACAACGAGTACTGCCGCGGCCCCTACATCGAGCGCTGGATCGACGGGGACGTGCTGGTTTACGAACGCGACAACGCCTGCCTGGTCGGCCTGAACGACCGGCGCGACGGCGGATACGACCAGCGCACGGTGAACACGAACTTCGCGCCGGGCCTGCGGCTCAAGGAACTCACCGGCAACGCCACCGACGCCACCGTCGATCCCAACGATGACATCCTCGACGTGGTCACCGTCAGCGCCAGCGGCCAGGTGACCCTCCGTGTGCCGCGGAACAAGAATGCCAACAACGTCACGCACAACCGCGGATACGTGGTCTACGGCCCGTTCAATCCGGCCGGAACGCTCACGCTCACCAACGTGGACAGCACCATGCCGGCGGACCCCGGCTCCAAGCCGGCCGCCACCCGCCGCCTGACGCCCATCGACGTGATCAAGGCGGCAACGTTCGAGGTGAAGCTCGAAACCACCGATGCCGATGCGAGCGATCTCGGCGAAGATGACCTTGCCCTGCTGCGGATGGATGCGGGCATGGATCTCAACGGCAACGGCGGTATCGACAACCTTGACCCCGATTTCGTGGGCTTCGGATACGAGAGCTTCGTGACCGAGAACCGCCCGCTCGAAACCAACCCGGTGGAGGTCTCGCCGGGCGTCTTCCACGGCGTCTACCGGCAGACGATCGATGCGACACAGCTCTCGGAAGGGCGACACTACCTGAGCGTGATGGCGTTTCGCTCCCGTCCGGCCAACACACCGCCCATCTTCAACACCTTCCGCAAGGTGCTGCTCGTCGATCGCCTGCCGCCTGCGATGGCGTTGGTCGCGCCGGCCGCGACCGAGATCATCACCGCCAGCGCCTATCCGTTCGTGGTGCGGTCGTCCGACCGGACCGCCAACCGCGTGCACATCTTTCTCGACCGGCAGCCGGGGACCGACCTCGTCGCCCTGGCCAACGCCAACCAGGGGCTCGCCACGCAGAGCGACCGTGACCAGTTCGGACTATTCCTCACCGGCATGGGGGCCGGCCATCACCGGCTCGACGTCGTGGCCTTCGAGCCCACGCGGGCCGAGCCCAGCGTGACCACCTTCGCCGGCATCAAGGTCCAGATCGGCGGCTTCGACGGCCTGGGCGACATGAACGGCGACGGAAAGATCACCAACCGGGACATCTTCCCGTTCGTGCAGATGGTGCAGGCGGGCGGGCAGTTCAGCCCGGCCGGCGACTTCAACGGCGATGGCGCGGTGAGCGAACTGGACGTGCCCCTGTTTGCCGCCGCGTTGCTGGGGGCCGGCCTGCCTCAGGCCATGGTCGACGAGATGATCAGGGTCGCCCAACCCGGGGGCGCGACACCTGCGACGGAGGGGGCGAAGAATGGTTGAACGGCTCCTCGCGACGTTTTGGGGGGCGGGCATTCTGCCCGCCTGGCTGTTCGCGGTGTGGGCCGCCGTCGGACAGGCCCACGCCGGTCAGTCGCTGTTCTGGCTCCAGACCGACGGGACAACCAGCCAACTCGGCAGCGTGCAGAATCCGCAAGTGACGGTGGCCACCGGCCAATCGGCGCTCCTGTATCTGTGGCTCGACAAGGACTCGATCAGCTACGGGTTCGACGGAATCAGTTTCGATGTGCGCCTCATCGGCTCCGACGGCGGGCAGGCGACGGCCGGCATCAGCTTCGACGAGCCGCCCGGTCGATGGTACGGCACCAGCGGGGGGGCCGCACGCACCGATAGCGGCGGGCAGGGCGTGGACGACTGCAACGCGATCGACCTGACCAATACGGACACGCTGTCCGCGGATCCGCTGCGGCTGGCCGCCTTGACCGTCACGGGAAACGCCGCCGGCACGGTGCAACTGTTCCTCTGCATCGGTTCGATGGGCATCGCTGACGGCGGCAACAACGCGGTCGTCTGGCTCGGGCTGGCCAACGGCTCAACCGCCCCGGATACCCAGTTGATCAACGGCGGGGTGCCCAACCTCTGCTCGACGATCCCCGAGGCCACCATCACCATCGTGACCCCGTTCACCGGCGACTTCGACCACGACAACGACGTGGATCAGGAGGATTTCGCGCATCTCCAACTGTGTCTGACCGGGTCGGCAACCCCCCTGACCGACCCGGCCTGCGCCGACGCCAATCTCAACGGCGATGCGTTCGTGGATGACAGCGACGTGGCCATGTTCATGGCCTGCCTCTCGGGGCCCGGCGCCACCCCCCCACCACAATGTCACTGATAGATCAGTTCCCGAGGTTCGGAAACGTCCCGGAGTTGTAGGGCGAGACCCGCACCCGCGGAACGTAGGCCCAATCGGGCAGCCGACTGTCGGTTTGCGTCTTGCTGACTCTTTGGGTCCAACTGCCGTGGCCGTCCGCGAACGTGACGTTCAGCGTGCCCCGGCGATGGCGCTGCGTGGGCAGACGGCCGTTCCACTGCTTCTCGGCGTACTCGAGCAGAGGCCCGCGGGCCAGCCGGCTGATGATCAGATTGCCCTTGCCGTCGGAGGCCGCGTCCCGCGCGCCGCCATCGACGAACAGCAGAACCTCGCTCGGGCGGATGACTTTATCGAGCATCCCCTGCAAGCGCTCGCCGCCCCCCGCCTTGCCGCCCATGTTGCCGTCCTTCCAGACGGGGCCGCCGGGATCGCCGAGTTCCACGCGGTCGCCGGTGATGTCCTCGCTCACTGCGTACGAGAGGAATCCGAACCAGCGCTTCCCCGACTTGGTCTGCGGATAGTGGGGTGTGGCGACCTTGATATCGTCGGCGGGACACACGAGCGACTCGAACTGCCGCGTCGGCTTGGCGTCGCCGGCGGTGTCGGCCTCGACGCCCCACTGGGCGTTCTGCTTCAGGTCGCGTCGGCCTGCCTCGCGGAGCAGGACCACGGGCCAGGCCAGCAGAGCCGGTCCCTGCGCACCCAGCGGAAGCGGACCGGCCTCATATGCGTACAGCGACCGCCGCGGATCGGCCACCGGCCCGCCCAGCGAGTACGGGTCCGGGTTGGCCGATGCCCCCGTGACCAGTTGAAACCGGCTTCGATGACTCGAAGCGAAGGTGTTGACGCCCGTCGCCATGTCCCGCGTGTTCGCCAGGCACTTGGCGCTGCGGGCCGCGTCGCGGGCCGCCGCCAGCGAGGGAATCAGGATCGAGATCAATAGCGCGATGATCGCCACCACGACCAGCACCTCGATCAAGGTGAATCCGCGTTTCATGAGATCACCACCCTCGCCCGGTCGGACCTGAAGACCGGTTTTGCACCACGGGAGGGGCTCGAACGTTGCGGGCTGCAACCCTTCCCACCCGCCTCGAACTGCCGCTTATCCTATCTCGGCAAAGTCCGAGAATCAAGTAAAACGTTTAACCGAAAAAGAATCTTTTTCCCCCAGCTCAAGCCCCGCATTCGTCGGGATACCGGGGTCCTGATTGCAGTTCCACTGAACAGCTTGACAGGACGGAATCCGTGGCTACTACTGCCGATAGGAGTCGTCATGGCCAGTACCCGCCAGCCTGGTCCGCTTCCTGCTCGCCAGCGGTCGACGGGGATCCGCACCTGGAGCCGTCCGCGACGGACTCGGAGCCTCCTGTTGGCGGGTCTGCTGCTCGCCGTCGCCCGGTCAGGAGCACTCGCGGCGGAGGTCGTCGTTCGCTTTGAGGCATCGTTGCCCGAGGCAACCCACGCGGGCACCCTCTTCTGGGGCGTCGTGCAGGTGGGCCGGGAACTCGCTGCCGGGCGACTGGACATCCCCGCCACCCAACCGCTGGCCGGCGCCGGGAAGATCGCCTTCGACGGCCACCTGAAGGCCGAGTCGTCGCTGCCCGAAGAATCTGCCTCCGCCTGGCTGTGCATCAACCACGATGGCTGGGAGTCCTATGTCCCCAGCTTCGACGACGAATACCAGGTGACGAACGTCGTTCCATCGAGCGGGGGCGGACTCGCACGTTTCAGTGCTGACAAGTGGGTCCGGCGAACCGCCGACGCGAGGAACGTCCTGACCGTTCACTATCACCGGTTCGAGCGGGATTACCGCAACGCCAGCTTGTGGACCTGGGACGAGCATCTGGTCCGGACACCCCAGCCCAATGAGTTGCCGGCCGTCGGCGCCGAC